>CAIZJW010000273.1 GCA_903933385.1 uncultured Silvanigrella sp.
AACGGGCTTGCTGGACTAGCTTCCATCAATGCAAGGCTCTATCTGGGCAACAGTTTCTCAGTTCTTGCAGGGGGCGGGTACCAACAGACTAAAATTTCGTCTGGCATTGCAAACTCGGCAAGCAACAGAACTTCGGATATCTCCCTTGTCGTCGAAAATGCAGTCGCGAATTTTGCGATCGGAAATCAATGGAGCTTCAAAAGCGGCTTCAATTTCGGTATTGATTGGGGAATGATGACCCTCCCCATGACGAAGAAAGTCACAACGTCAATTGTGAGCGATGGTCTTACCGACGAAGAAAACGCAGAGCTCGACAAATCTACAAGCGAACTGCTGACCAGGCTCGGAAAGAGCAGAGTTATATCGCTTGGCGTTGTTACCCTTGGCTTTCGCTTCTGAGAAGAGCTGGGCGCAGAGGTTTCGCCAAAAACAGACGATCAAAAAGTTTTCTGACTGTCTATGTAGACAAGAAAGTCCTAAACCGCGGTGGCAATTCGTACGATTCCTAGCTTGAAGAAAAAAAACTGCGTAGGGCCTAATTGTGATCGCTAAAGCAAAAAAATCTTATCTGTTGTTTTTGTGTTTGGCCTCTCACTCGCCCTCTGCACTGGCAGATTCCGAGACGATGAGAAAGAAGGATCCGGTGAGTGTGAATATCCATTTTGGAGGCGACCGCCCACTCTCATCAGCTATTGGTATTGCATACAGCTTTGGTCCTCGTTTTGAAATGGCAATTCAAGCCTTCAAAGGGAACCGCAGCCTCAAGGCTGAATTTGAAGAAAAAGTTAATCTACCCATTGAAGTAACCTTATCCAAAGCAGACCTCGACGCGCTAGCAGGAATGTTAGTGACGAGGTTTTTGCCGGGAAATAGCTTCTCTTTGCTCCTCGCTGCCGGATATAGGCAAGATAAAATTAATTACGCCCTTCTGAACTCGGACCTTCTCTGGGATCTCAGCGCATCACTTACAAGAGAAAACGTCATTGCAACTGCGGGCTTTGGAAATCAATGGACATTCGACAACGGAGTGAACTTTGGTATCGATTGGGCAACCTTCTCTTGGTCGCTCGCAAAAAAAAGCAACACGACGCTCGACAGTCGTGGACTCACAACTGAGGAAGCCGAAATAACAGACCGCGCCCTTCAGTTTTGGACCTCAGACCTTGCGAAGGTCAGTGAAGGTCCCACTGCGATTTTCACAATTGGATACCGCTTCTAGTTTGTTTATGGATAATGATAACTTTCGCAGACATATCGTCTGTTTTATGCCTATTGATGATTCACCTAAACCATAGCAGTAAAGTGCCGATAGCCTGTTAACGGTTTAGGAGGCTTTATGCGCACGTCAGTTCCAGTGGCACTTTCACTTGGTCTTGGTTTTGTTGCCTTTATGGCGGCCTCCTGCGGAAAAGATAAAAAAACGATAACCGCCAATAACAAACCAGTTCCGCTTTCAGAGCTGACGGTTGAATCGATGAAAATTTCAAAAAGCCTCGGCTTCAAGCTCCCCGCGGGTCTCAAAAAACTGGGCAAGTCCGCTGCGGCATTGAACCTCAGCTCAGAGGCAAGTGGAAAGAAATCCACCGAAGCCTGCAGAACAGCAGGGCAGGTAAATGAGCTTTTCTTTTTGCTATCAGCGATGAGTTATACATTTTGTACTCTAGAAGCTGAATCGGCTCAGATCGAGTTCGGCAAAAAATATGAAATCAAACTCACTGAGGGAGAAGATGGCGACGAAACAATCGCAATCTGGATAGACAACAGCCAAGCTGAAAAGCTAACTGTTTACCAATGCAGCGAGAACAAACTTGCCCAGAAGATCGAAATATCATCTGCAACGGAGGCCGGTGTTAAGGGAAGCATGCTGTTAAACTTCAATGGCAGCGACGAGGATGGAACTTATTCTTTTGCTAGCAGCATCAACTTCGATATGAGCAACGAAGGTTCGAAAGAACTCAATTCCGACTTCAGGTATGAGGAAGGTGCGAATAACTCATACTCACAGGCTGTCAGTGTTAAACTCAATGACATCGGTGCCTCAAATTTTGGCTCATCTATGAGAGGAACCTATTCCGGAAATGAAGTCTCACTGAGAGGTTACCTGAAGCACAATGGCAACCTTGGTCAGGCTGTCCTGAAGGGCTCAGTCACTGAGAACGGTGCTCAGCCTATGAGCTTCAGTAGTCGCTCTACATTCAACGCTGACGGCTTCCTCGTCGATAATTCCAGCGCAACCACAGAACTCAAAGTTGAGAAGAGCGAGATTCCTGCGCTGCTCCCAGCAACATACAGCGTGCAGGCGCCAACCGGTTGGGACTGTTCGGCTACCGAAACCATCACGGTTCCACTAAAAACCGGTCCACGAGCGTCAGCTCATAAAGCCTGCGAACAGAGCTTCGAAGATATTTCGTTCGATGACTGCTCTGGCAATGAGTATTCTGTGGGTGAGTTCGAGGAGTTTGGCGAGTAGGAATTCAATTAACAGGCAGTTGGTTCGATGAAACTTTCACTTTCTTGGAGTCGTTGAAAGCACTTTATTAATTTATCACTCGATGTAAATTGCGTCGTAAAATGAAAAACACTTCTTTCTGAGTCGATATAAACAAGTTCCATGGGTTGAGTCACCGGGCTCAATAGGATTACACTTTCCCAATCATTCAAAATCAGCTCACCTATCTCGACTAGCGTTTTGCCATTATAAACTTCATCGTGTCCCAAAAAATTTCCCTCAGTCCATTTGGAACCAGCAAAGTATTTAAA
>CAIZJW010000274.1 GCA_903933385.1 uncultured Silvanigrella sp.
GTATCTCCCCGACGCCGGGCAGTGATAATCACCCGGTGCTTCCCTGTCAAGCGACCCTCAACAGCTCGATTTGTCACAGGTGGAAATGTTCGCGGAATATTGTTGCACCTTACTTCGGACTCTATTCAGTTTCTCGGATTTTTTTTGGTGTTTCAATGACGCTTCGTATGACGATTGGTCGTCATTTTTGGTTTTTTAGCCAACAACTCTATTCTTTTGATTGCTCTGTAATCATTATAGATATCTGAATTATTTGAGGTTTATTGAACTGAAAAACCTTTCGAACGGCTCAAATTTAAAAATCTTGCTTCTGGCCGAATTTGGGTGCAACAGCCGCTTCCCGAAGATTGTTCGATGAATAGAAAAAGAGTTCAGTTCTATGAGTAGATTTTCTCTGCGTGTCGGTTATTCTGGCGTCTTTGACTCAAGTCTTGTCGGACTCATGAGTTTCGCCGAGGCGTGTGGAGAGAGTTTTGGCCCGAGAGCTACGGTTCCCTCCCCAAATGTCAGTTGCCAAATTGATCCACTGACTGCTCTGGAACAAGGCAATCTTGAGATCGCCGTTGTATCCCTCGAAGATGTCATAGCGCACACGTCGCGCAGTGAGACAACCAAAGTGCGCATTGTTGGGTGTCTGTTGGGTGGGGACAGTCGCGCGCTCGTTGGCCTCGCTGCGACTCCAGAAAAATGTGAGCGCCAGATTTTGGGAGCAGTTCAGCCAGAGGTTGCAATGTCGCGGTGGGAATCTGTCAGTTGCGCCCTCGACATTGAGTCCGCAGATGAGGCTGCAATGAAAATTAAATCCTTTGGCATTATTGATGAGCTTCTCTCTGGCAGGTGCACTGTTCTTGAATTGAATATGTACTGGGAAGGATTGATGGGAGTGCGTCGTGGTATGGTTCGACAGTGCGCGCGTGCGGAAGAGTTCGGAGTACCCGAGAGCTTTTCCCATCTGGTGGTTGTTCATTCCGAATTTGCTGCCCGAAATAAATCTCTCCTGAGGCAACTGCGCGATCATTTGATGCAGGTTTATGAATCTGTTTTAAATGACACCGGGTCTGTTGCGGAGCGATTTGCACAAGCCGGAGCATTCCCCTGTCGTCCGAATGCAGGGTTTCTCAAAGCGAGTTTTAGGATTTTGGCGCCTCAATTTGAAAGTTTTCTTAAAACCAGGGGCAACCTCAAGTGGTCAGATATCGTGCCGTACATCACTTGGTTTCAAAGACACGTTGCCCACAAAAGACGAGAAAATTCGATTCCCTTTACGGCCGTGCAAATCGAAAACCTCCTTTGCGACTCTTGGCACTGAGTGATAGTTTCTTAGCTGGCCATGAGTAGAATCGGGGGAGCGCAGCCCATGCCTATTTTTGTTTACGAGCCGGCTGAAGATACAACTTCCCTCGAAATCATTGCGGGACGTGAGTGTTGCTACTTTGAAACTCTTCAATGGTCTAACGAACAGCCGTTGGCGCAGTGTCCTGACTGTGGGCGCCCAATCCGAAGGGCACTCGCAGGGTTTGTTCGTTCTTCTTTCACAAACCCAGATCCGCTGCGCGGTGTCGCGAAAGCCTTGGGTGATGGCATCAATGCCGGTGTGTCTGACACCAGTTCTGGTGGCAAATCTGACGCTAAAAGCCTGATTTCGTCGGAGGGAAAGTCGCCCGCGGCACGCGCGGCTCGTTTGGCATACAAGCATGTGTGTGGCAAAAGCTGTCGGCATTGAAAAGTTTGCCGCTCGCATCCTTTGTCCTATCAGTATGAAGATATTCTCCCTGACATTTGTTTGAATGAATGCCAAGGGAGGGTGTGTGAAATTGCTCGATTCAGTGATCAATCGTTTGCAAATTAAAACACAGTGGTCAAAAAGAAGACCACTGTGTTTCGTTATTGCGCAGTTTCTATTTGTTTTTTCTGGACAGGCTCGCTCTCTAGATGTGGTCTCTGTTCGTCCTGATTATTACTCCATTGAAGTTCAAAGTACGCGTTCTGCTGACAAACCTCGTATCGTCAGCACCTGGGCGCATGCAACATTTGCTGGAGAAAGATATCGAGCACTCATGCCTACTGAAATGGTGCGAGGTCCAATGACAAAGTTGGATTTTCACTGGTCGCCCGGTTCTGCGCTTGCAGGCGGGAGTGAGAAGGTTGAGCTTGAGTGGAGATGGTTGGATTCGATGCAATGGCAAACTCGATTGCTTGGTGAAGGGTTTCGCGATCCTGCCAGCGGGCATCTGATTCTTTCACCAACAAATCTTAATTGGGGAGAAGAGCGCTCCGGTAAAGTTCAGATGCGATTTATGATTCGTGATGGATTGGGCAAAACTGCACAAGACGGAGGTCCTAATTCCACATTGAATTTGCAAGTCGTCCGGCGCGATGCTCTTGCTGCGCTGAGATTTTCTGAGGAATGGAGAACTCTGCAACAAGGAGAATTGTTGGCAGGAGAGTCTTTTGAAATTGACTATTCTTTAGCTCGCATAGCACAGCAAATGAGCGCGGATATCAGTGAAGATTCGCCTTGGTGTCTTTACGCGAAAGTTCAGTTTGATGATGGTCCAGTTCAAAATTATCCTTTGCTTGCAGCGCATCGTGAGTATCCTGAAAAGGTCATCGGAATCGTTCCAACCGTTCAAATTCCGACAAATGCCCGTCGTATGACCCTTTGGTTTTTCGCATTTCACGACAGCAATAGCTACTTTGATTCGAACTTCGGACAGAACTACCAGTTTATAATCAAACAGCGCTGAGGTAAGATTCTCTCCAGGGTTTCCATGGTTGGGGACCCGAGTTGCATCAATGGAGAGAGTATCAATGCGTTTTGTTCAATTGTCGCTAGTTGCTTGCGCTGCTTCCCTGGCCTCGAATGCATTTGCTTCCGAGGGGACTTCCTTGAGCTTGACGCTCAACGCGGCCAAATTCGGATCGAGCAAGTTGAGCATTAAGCCAGTCGATGGTGAAACGACATCGTTGAGTTCAACTTACATGGATATCGTTGGGCTTGATGCAGAAAATGATTCGCCGGCAGTTTTTGAGCTTGGGTTCAAATACAACAAGAACGTTTTTTACTTCAACCCCATCGGTACTCTTGGAGAGCGTGAGTTTTGGGCAGGGCTTGAATTGAGCGACGGTCTCGAAGCTGGGATTATGACTGCTGGTTACTCCAAGAGCCTCTCTCCAGCGGTACAAATTGATGGCGGCAAGATGAAATCTGAAAGCATGTCAAAGTTCGGCTTCTTCGGGATCTATGCCTTCAATATGTTTGAGCAGAACTTTGAATTGACCGCCGTTCCATTCGTCAAAATGGGTGAGACGAAGTACGAGCAGTCGACCTCTGATAAAAAGAGCCTGGGATTCGGTGTATCTACTGAACTCATGTATATGCGCGAGGCAACCAAAAACCTCACTTTCGGCACAGGAGTGAGCTTTGACTTGGAGCAGAATAAGAATGAAATCAATGGGAAAGAAACGAGCACAGAAACCCAAACTGATCTCGGACTCCACTTGGGCCGTGTTGCTTTCAGTTTCTGAAGGTAAATTCTGCCGAGTGTGCTAAGAATCTGGCACACTCGGCAGCTTTGCCGCTCAAGTTTGAGGGCAGTGGTGTTAGTGTCCAGGTTGAACTCAAAGGAGGGTTTCGCATGGCCGTCAATAATATTAAGCCGCAGAGCACACCCTCTCCGAATGCGCCTCTTGCGCAGAAATCTGCGGGCGATGCCAAAAAGGCAGAAAACGTTCAGGCAACAAAATCTGCTGTGAATGCGTATGCAAAGGCAGGTCAGCCTGCTGCACAGCAGGCTGCTGCAAATGTTCAAATCTCGCCGCGCGCGAGAGAATTGAGTATGGCTAGGCAGATTGTCGACTCCACACCCGACGTACGGGAAGACAAAGTTGCAAAATTCAAATCAATGATTGAGCGCGGTGAATATAAGCCAGATGCCGGCAAGATTGCAGATGGCATTTTGGCAGAAGCAATGCGCGATGAAGTCTCGAAAGATGCGGATGTCGCATTGAGTTAAGGGATTGAGGTGGGCCCATGGTAGAGCTTCTCAAACTCCTGGCCCAGTTTCTCCAATGCCTCCGGCAGCAAATGACATTGATGGAAGAACTTCTCGTTGTGATTGCACGCGAGGAAGAACTCGTTGTGTCATTTTCGCTCCCGGAGTTCGAGAAGCTGGTCACCGAAAAAGACCAAATAGTCCGCTTGACCCAAGCGGCTGAAGAAAGACGCCTTCAACTTCTCAAAAAGCTCTGTTTCATGATGGCATTCGATGCTCGCGGCAGAATGCCCTCCCTCAGTGAATTTATCACCGTAGCCCGCTCTTACAGTCAGAATGTTGAGCGTCTCGTGGACGGCGAAACACTCGACAATTTGCGTGAAGCATTAGGTGAAATTGAAGCTGTTGCGGTTTTGTACCGGTCGGCATTTCTGCATGCACAGCCACGCATTGAACAAAATAAAATGATTCTTAAGGCACTCGCGCACAACTTCAAACGCTCTTTGATGGTTCTGCAGAACGAGGCTGCAAGTACGAAGCGTTACAATGAACGAGGCCGCAGCGTTGAAAACACGCCTGCAAAAGATGGTGTCGCGTTCGTGCGGGTGAGGGCTTAGCGTATGCCAACAGGCTTGCAGCATATCCTCAACGTAGGTGGTCAATCGCTCGGCAACTCACGCCTCGGCATTGAAGTCACTGGCCACAATATTTCCAATGCACAAACTCCTGGATACAGCCGGCAACGGCCTGATATGGAACCAAACAATCCCGTTCAATTCGGGTCGTTGATTCTAGGACAAGGTGCGAAAGTGGCGCGCATTGCTCGCGCCCACAATGAATACTTGGAGCAGGCAGTGCGCCGCGAGACGCAAGTTCATGGCAAGGCTGAGGCTTATGAGCACAATTTAAGTCGGCTTGAGGGATATTTTAATCCAGATCTTACCTCAACAATTCGCATGCGCATGGATTCATTTGGCAGCGCTTTGCGTGACTTCGCTAACATGCCCGAAGAGCCTGCGATGCGAATTCATCTACTCGAAACCGCGAATACCATGACAACCGCTATCAATGTGACGCATGCAAATGTAACCGAATTGCAGAGCGACATTTCCGAGGAGCTTTCAGTTGAGTGCGATGTGGCCTCACAAAAGCTAAGAGAAGTTGCTCTCCTAAATAAGGAAATTCTTGCTCTACAAATGGGAGACGAAACACGTCCGCACGATTTGGAAGATAGGCGTGATCTTGCTTTGAAAGAATTGTCCAAATTGATGGACATTCAAATGTATAAGGACGACCGCGGGCTTTTTACCGTCCGTGGACCCGGCGGGCAGCTTCTTGTTGAAGGGATTTTTTCGTCTGAATTTAAGCTCGATTACAATAGTGGCCACAAGCAGCCGCGGATTGTTTGCAGCGACTTTGCAAATACTAAAACCAACGACATCACTGACAAGTTTCTCAATGGCAAGATTGCCGGAATGATTGACGTGCGCGACAAACACGCGCAAAAAATTCGCGATAATCTGAATGAATTTGCAACCAAGTTTGGAAGCTCTTTTAACGAAATTCATGCGCAAGGTTTTGGTCGGGCAGAATTTTCTGAATTTAATGGCCGCGATTTTTTTGAAGGATTGGATGGTCAATTCGAGGCTGCTCAACAGATTTCCGTCTCAAGACTCATTCAACAGGATACCAATGCCATTTCATCCGGTATGACCTCACGAACACCGGGTGACAACGTTATCGCGAACGAGCTTATTAAGTCGTTCAAAAAGCCTATGTTTGAAAATGGCACAGCAACTGCCACAGGGTTTTATGATAACTTTGTTGCGACGCTCGGATCAGCAACAATGTCCGCCAAAAATGAACTCAAAGCAGCTCAGGTTGTGAAGGCCAACGCGGAAACTCAGAAAGAGCAAATTTCTGGTGTTTCTCTCGACGAAGAAGCTGCAAATATGCTTAAGTATCAGCATTTATTTACGGCTAGCTCCAAGATTATTACGACGGCCGACGAAATGTTTAAAACAGTGCTTGATCTAAAACGCTGATGTGTGAGGAGAACGTGAACGATGCGTGTTTCTGAACGCATGAAGTTTGATGCAACTGAAAATCGCGTAAATCAGTCGCGTGCATTTGCGCTTGATACGCAGGATCAAGCTTCGTCTGGACGAAAACTCCGATCCGTCAGTGACGATCCCAGCGGGACCGTCAGGGTTTATCGCAATAGAACTAAGCTAGAGAATATTAATCAGTTTCGCAGAACAAACGATTACGTTGAAGGTTTTCTCGGAAAAACAGAAGACTCTTTGCGCAGTATCAGTGAGTCAGTGATGCGAGCCAAGGAACTTGCCGTGCAGCAGTCCAACGGTGTCTGGGATGCTGGATCGCGCAAGACGGTATCGCATGAAGTTCAGCAGCTTCTTGAGCAAGTTGTTCAATTGGGCAACTCCACTTACGGTGACAGATTCGTTTTTGGTGGATTCCAAACTTCGACTCCTCCTGTTGCCGGCGATGGACATTATGCGGGAGATGACGGCCTCATTTATGTTCAATTAGATGAAGATACCTTTCGGCCCATCAATATTCCGGGACGTCGGATTTTCGAAATTTCGGTGAGAGATCATGGCTCCAATGGCAAAGACGTTCCGCTTTTGAAAATTGTTCAGGATTTTCGCAAATCTCTTGAGAGTAATGACGTTGAAGGAATTTTTCGTTCGAGCAGTCGGTTAGATGGAGCTCTCACGCAACTCGCTGAAATGACCGCGTCGTTAGGCGCGAGGCGGGCCGCCGTGCGAGATGCTGCGGAGAGGCTCGACAATCATGAGGAATTCATTCTCAAGGACAATGTTAATATTGAAGCAGCTGACCCAGTGAGTACCGCTCTCGATATGAAACGCGCAGAAACGGCGCTTTCCTACACTCTCAACGCGAGTGCGAAGGTTTTAGGGCCAAGCCTTATGGAATTTCTTAAGTAAAATTTGCAAATAAATTTGAATAAATGGGTTGATTTTAACCTTCGCTGAACTGCGGATGAGCCAAGAGTCGTTTGCGAATTTCCAGCTGACTTTCTTGAGTTTCTGCATCGCAAAAGGGTTTGTGGGAAAGCGAGAAAGTGGAGATAAATTTACTTGGCAACAGGTTTGCCACTTCGCCGCTGGAGCCAGCGGCAAAAATGGATTGTGCCTTTTTTCCACTGGGTATGGTTGTGCCTACAAACCATCCCGCAGCGACAAGTGCAGCTTTAACGCATGTTGCGCTTGAGTAAGTCACAAAGTGAGTTGTTTCTTTGCAATAGGAATGGAGCATCTGAAAAAGTTCGAAGGTCCAGAGCCAAGGGTGGCTTGCTGGCGAAAAGAAGTCATAAAATATAAAATCTGCTTTCAGCTGAGGCTCTTTGTCTCGAAGGCTTCGGATAGTTTCGCGAAAATCTCCACCGATAAACTTCCAATGAAAGTTTTTATTCTCTCCGCATTTCCAGGTGAATGAATTCTCGCTCAGTGACTTTTCAAGAAAGAGATGATTGCGTTCTACTGAGGCAAATTGTTCTCTGGCTTCAAGTGCTGCGCGCAATCCCTCCTTTTCGAGATCGAAGCTGTACACATGAATCTCCTGAACACTCTGCGAGGTTTTCAGAAAATCAATCAGAGCCATGAGCTGCGCGCCGCAGCCAGTTCCGACATCAAACACGACCACCTCGGATTTGCCGCATTTTCCGAGACCACTGGCGTCGATATAAAGCTCGGTAGCCTCTTTTTCGGGTCCGACACTCCCGTGAAGAATTTCTCCTGTTTGTGTGTGTCGGAACGAGACGACACCGTTGTCTAGAACCTCCAGTGTGTAGCGATTTCCTTGTGTTTCAGTCATCTTTGCGGCTCTCCGAGCATGTCTCTCCTCATGGCATGATTTTCATCGATTTCAAAGAGTTTTCAGTTTTACGTCGATGTGCTAGCGTTCGCGAGTGAAAGCCTTTTTTGGCTTAAAATCGACACCTTGGAGTTCGCAGATGTCTCAGAGTGAACTTGTTTTGAACATCAGCCACCTTCACCATGCCTTCGAGGGGCGTGGTGAAGTGCTCGATATTCCCAATCTTCAATTGAAACGCGGGGAAATGTTATTTCTGCATGGGCCAAGCGGTAGCGGAAAAACAACTCTGTTGAGTTTAATCACTGGCATACTTCCGATTCAGAAGGGGCACATCAAAATTCTTGGTCAGCCACTTGAAAAATTGAGTTCAGGACAGCGTGATACACTGCGCGCCGCGCACATGGGATACATTTTTCAGGTGTTCAATCTGTTGCCGTTTTTAAGCGTGATGGAGAATATTCTTCTGCCCGTGCAGATGAATAAGCACCGCGCA
>CAIZJW010000275.1 GCA_903933385.1 uncultured Silvanigrella sp.
GAATTGCGCGGCGAGTATAACGAATATCATAGGCCTTAAGGACTTGATAAATAGCGAACATGAAATCTCGAGCCGATGGAAAGCGTTTTTGAGGGTTCAAATGTAGAGCAGTTTTAAGCATGCGCTTCAAATACTCGTCAACCTGCGAATCGCCAGTTGACGGGATTTGCACTGGAAGCGACTTCATACGTGCCATGACATCTTTTGGATCAGGGTTGCTAAAGAGACGTTCTCCGAGAAGCAATTCGTGAAGAATAATTCCTGCGTTATAGATATCTGCTGCGCGTGTCATTGGGTCGTGCGTGAGTCGTTCCGGTGCTTGATAACCGGGTGTACCCACTGTCATCCCTTCGTAGTCTTCAACTTCCTGTTTACAGCTGAGACCAAAATCAGCCAAAACGATGCGTCCGGTGACCTCGAGAATGATATTTGCTGGTGTGAGATCAGAGTGGATAATGTCGAGACAGTGGATGTGGTCGAGTCCTTGAAGGAGATCAAGAGCAATGCAGCAGGCAACAAGAGGAGGGATTGGGCCCATCTTCTTGAGCAGATAGTGACAATTTATTCCTTCAATAAATTCCGTAATAATGTGAGCGTTCGGCGGAGTTAAATTTGCTTCAATAAATTTCACACAGTGCTTGTGTGAGACCTGTGAATGCATCAAGATTTCTTTATGAAAAAGGCCGAGCAGCTTAGGGTTGTTTTGGTATTTGTCATGCAAGCGCTTCAACGCGACGGTGTGACCATTTCTTTTATCTGTGGCTCGGTAAACCTCTCCGAGCCCTCCTGAACCAACAAGTTCTAGAATTTCGCAATGTCCAATGGTCTGAGGAATCATGGAAGTAGTAATCCTCCCTCGGCCTTTGAACTGATACGTTCGGTTGTAACTGATTTATTCGTCGAGCTTTCGTTTGCGCTTGATGCTTTCTTAGTTTGGCGTTTTGGTCGTCTTTGTCCGCGCGCTTTAAGTTTGAATCTCTCGAGTGAATTGAGTGAAGAATATCCTGCGAGCTGTGCGACTTGTTGAGTGCTTAAGCCAAATTCAAGCCATCTCAAGATCGCATGATTTCTCAAACTTTCAGAGTTATATGGAATGCCCAGAATTTCATCACAAACTTCATAAACCACGAACTTCACACCATGGCGATGAAGACCATCTGATTTCAAACGGCGACTCACATTGAGAAAGCCAAAGAACAATTTGTCCTGCAAACCCACTGGAAGTGTCAGCTCCTTTCGGGCCTCGCGAAGTTTCCATAAGGCTTGTGCAACTTCGTTGTGAGCTTTGACGAGTCTTTCGTTTTGGCCAGAAATGCGCAGCGTCAATGTGGATTCATCGTCGATCGGATTTCCCTCAAACATGACATCTGCCCATCGCATCTGCGACGCTTCACTGGCCTTGAGTCCGCATTCACCGAGGAGTTGAATGAGTGCTAGGTCACGAGTTGCCTTTGGGTCGTGTGAACGTTCTTTTGAGCCTAGGGTATGAACTAAACGAAAATAGTGCTCAGGTCGCACCATTAAGAGATCGTGTGATGGTTGTTTGGGCGACTTGGTTTCCAGCATAGGTGAACGTTCTATGATCTTCTCTTTGATGAGAAAGTGCAGAAAAGTTCTTACACTCATGAGCGCGCGTCTGACGCTGGCAGGAGATTTGCGTCCGTGTGAACCAAGATAGGCAGTCCATCGCTCTTGGAAATGCGATTGGAAGTCGCGTGGGTCGATTTTCTCAGCAACCAGAAATTGGCAAAAAGTCGATAGATCATTTCGATAGGCAGAGATTGTGTGAACGGACTTTCCCGTTTGTTTGAGGCGATTCAAGAAGCGCAAGAGCAAGGGGGAAAGTTTGTCAATTCTAAATCGAGAGGCGGCGGTATCACCGTTCTCGGGAGAATTTGTGATTGTAGATAATTCTGTCATTGCGCTCATCCTCGAGCGAAAAATGTATTCACGATGCGCCTGGGAGCTAGCTCGAGAAGTATATCATTGCCAAGCAAAGTCGTGGAGAGGATGTCAAAATGTGCGGCCATTGAAAGATTTGGTGAGGCGTGTGTACCGACACCGACGCGACGCGCTGCACCGCCGAGGAGCATAGGTGCGGTGAAGACGTGCAAAACGTCAAGAGCGTCTGCTTCAATAAGAAGCGAAAGTAGAGTTGCTCCGCCTTCCACAAAAATACTTTGGGGTGTGCGTCCAAGCCATTGCTTGGCTTGCTCACTATTCCACACATCCCTGAGTGTCGATCCAAAAATGCCCGCTTGCGATGGTGGCTCGAATCCAAGCAGAGTCACTTCTTTCGGGATGCCATCTTTTATCTTTTCAATGTGGTTACGAGGACAAACCAACGCAACTTTTCTATTGTCTGCGGCTGCAACAATTTTCTCGATTGCGCTTCTGAATACATTATCGCTGGCTCGACTGAGTCCGAGCGGATCTACAATGCAAACGTGCGGCTGACGGTTGTTGGGTTGCCAGCAATCGCGGACTGTCAGCGAGGGGGAATCGGCCAGGAGAGTTTCAAGACCGACTGCGACGACGTCATATTTTAGCCTGAGCCAGTGCCCGTGTGCACGAGCTTCTGGTCCAGTGATCCATTTCGAAGTGCCTTGCAGGTCGGCCATGGAGCCATCGAGTGTTTGTGCCCACTTCCCCGCAATAAGAGGCCGATTGAGCGTGTGCTGAACAAAAAAAGGAAGATGCCAGGCAATCGCGGCAGTTCGGGCAACCCCGAGATCAGTCATGACCTGGATCCCCTGTTCTTCTAAATATTTCACTCCGCGGCCATTCACCAGTGGATTAGGATCGCCCACAGCAATAAAAAGTTTGGAGATGGCTGAATTTTTAAAGAGTTCACAGCATGGCGGTTGGCGACCGTGGTGTGAACAAGGTTCCAAAGTGACGTACGCGTCAAGGCCTGCTGTGGAGCGACCCTCGTTCCTCAGAATGTCAAAGCTGACCCGCTCTGCGTGCCGACCACCAAATGCCTCTGTTGCTCCTGCGGCAATGATTTCGGTGCCTTGCACAAAGAGACACCCGACGGCTGGATTGGGTATCGTATGACCGGCGCCAGACATTGAGACCACGAGGGCTCGGAGCATGAGCTCATCGGGGCTGCCCGCTTGAAGTCCGACAGAAATTGGTACTGAAGCTGCGAGTTCACGCGGTCCAGAAAGAGTCGTTAAAATGTGGCCCCCGAGTCCAAACCCCGGTGGTAGCAGGTGTCGCATTCGGCTTGCCTTTCTTTGGATGGGGTGCTAGCCCAGCCAGTCGAAGAGGTCATCACTGGTATGGCGGTACAGGCTTTGGTCGGCCGACCCCAGTCTGGTTTTGACCACAAAAAACGGCGGAATTTTCCGCAAAAAGCATGCAGGGAGACGTAACATGCAACAGACCACACAGCAACGCGAAGTTCTTATCTCGAAATTCCAACTTCATGACACTGATACTGGCTCATCCGAAGTCCAGGTTGCACTCTTGACTGAGCGCATCAACACTCTGACTGAGCACTTCAAAGTGCACAAAAAAGATTTCTCAGGCCGCCGCGGTCTTTTGAAACTTGTGAGTCAGCGCCGTTGTTTGCTCGACTACCTCCGAAGTTGTGACGAAGGTCGTTACCAAAAACTGATCGCTGCGCTTAACATTCGCAAGTAATCCAGTTGAATGTAAAAAAAGGGAACCGCAAGGTTCCCTTTTTTTTTTAGAAATCCAGGTTTCCAATTTCGTCGAAGAGCACTCTTCCAAGGGTTTCAACCCACTCTCTTGAGAAATCAAACTTCAAGCCTGTGGCGGAAAAGAGTTGTGGAAGGCTCCGTTGAGCGCCCAAGCTCAATCCACGGATATAGTTTTCCACGGCCTCGGAGTTTTCTTTTTTGCTTTCGAGCCACAGCTGAACTGCGCCCAATTGAGCAATTCCATAATCGATATAGTAGAAAGGCGATGTCATTGGATGTGGCCGACTCAGCCATCCAAGCTCCTCGAATTCTTCGATTCCTGACCAATCCAAGTGCGGACGGTATTTATTAGAAAGTTGTTTCCAGAGAGTACTTCGCTCATGAGGATCCAACAGCATTTCATCGTAGACAACATGTTGCCATTCATCGATCAGTGCCATGAACGGCCAAAACTGAAGCGCATTAAAACAATGCAGAGCCCATGCTTTTTGCGCATCACCTTGGCGTGGCCAATATTCGTTCAGATGGGGTTGAGATAAAAACTCCAAACCCATAGAGGCCACTTCGCAGAACTCAAGGCCAGGATGACGCACAAGTGGATTTTTAATTTGCAGAGCAGCCGAACCGTGCAGTGCGTGCCCAAATTCGTGAATAAGAGTGAAGGCGTCTCGGAAGTGTCCAGCAAAATTTCCGAAAACAAATGGTGTTTTGCTCTCTGGAAGTACAACACAAAATGCCCCGGGCGCCTTTGTGCTTCGAGGTTGTATGTCGACTCGACCTTCCTCCCGCATCGATGCGAAAAAATTTCCAAACCCAGGATGAATCTTTGAAAAAATTCTTTCACCTGCATTTAGAATTTCATTCAAATCGCCTTGGCAGGGTTGTTCTGAGGGAACAATGCGCGGCCAAATGTTGAGATCCCAGGGGCGAAGGGAGTTGCATCCCAGACTGAGCAACTGTTTCGACTGCAAATTGGAAACTAATGGAACAATGCTATCAAAAATACTGTTCCGGAAGGTCTTGCAATCCGCAGGAGTGTAATCAAACCTCCCCAGCTCGGTGAAGCAAAGATTGGTGTATGATCCGGCGCCAGAAACATTGGCTTGTTCAATCCTGTTCTTGAGTAGTTTTGTGAAAAGTCCTTCGAGCCAATCTCGGGAACTATGAAGTTTTCTCCAATGAGCAAGAAACGCTTCTTTACGAACTTCCGGACGGGGATCGTTGAGTTTGCCAATGACAACCCCCAAAGGAGTTGGTCGGCCGAAATAATTGCACGACGTATTTGCGTTGAATGACTTAAACTCTCGGACGAGTGAGTTTTCCTCAATTTGAAGGCCCGCAAGTTTTGGAGAGGTTAATTTTCTTCTGGTTTGCACCTCTTTTTCTATTTTGCCATTATCATCCGAGTGCATGGCGGTTCGCCAGGGAGATTGCAAATAAATATCCATGAGATGTGCACGTGAATTCATTAGTTGAGTGAGAATATCTCTCTCGAAATTTTCGATTCGTTTTGCATGTTCGCGGCTACTTGTATCGAGAGAAATTTGAAGATCGAGTTGTGTTTGTATTTCGTTGGTGGCGTCTGAGAGTTCAGAAAATAAATCATACCAGTATCCGGCACTCGCAAAATCGTGAGGTGTATTACTTTTTAAAAGAGCTATAACATTAGCGACATGTTGTGCATTTTCAGCATCAAAGTCTGAAGCAAGATGTCGCCTATTTTTCTTGTTTATTTGAATCAACTGGACCCTCAAAATGCGCAAGGATAGAGAATGGTTTCTTTCTGTAATTCAGCTGATTCGCTGCGATTAGATAGAACCATTATATTTTTTTCTGATGCAGAAGGTGCTGCATTGAAGCTCATAACTCTGTTAAAATTTCTTGGAGGAATCACTGCCAGCGCTGGACTAAAAGACATTCCCAGAGCAGAGCCATCAGGAGCTTTGACTGCTGTTGTTCTTCCATTTCGAAAGTTGGGAAGGATTGGCTGTAGTAAAACGGCCACTTCAGATTCAAGTTTGCCCCACCAGCCCAAAACTGGAATGGTTTGGTTTTGATTTTTTGTAAATAAAAATTCCGGGTCGTTTCCCTCATAGCTTATCTCAGTGACCAGAATATTTTCTTGCTCACGGATAGGACTCTTGCCGAAGAATCGCTCGGGTATAAACTTAGTATTGAGTGTCGTAGTTTGAATATATTTTGAGCTCGATTTCTGCGGAGAAAAGAGCCATGCAAGGTGAAGGCCAGAGTCATTTGGGCCTGCTGCATTCAAGGCCATAATATTGCCCTTGCCCGAAAAAATGACGCGTTCCTGAGGGTTTCGAGTGAAAATTCGGTTGAGCGAAACTCGCGTCGGTGTGTTCGATGGTCGACTCTCTAGTGACTCCTCATCACCTTGTGGTTGAACGATGGAAATTGCGATTGGCTCCGCTGTTCTTTCCAAAGCAATGAATGCTGCTGGCTGTAGTCTCGTTTTGCTGGATCGAAAAGAACCGAGATTGCGTGCAGAATTGTCGTTACTGCCGACCTGAAACCAATAAAATGTGCTTTCGTCTGCCGAGTCTGTCGAGGATGAATCTTCAACGGGTGTAGTGCGGACAACCACATTGCTAACCCCGTTTCCGGCCGGAAGTGTCGGCCAAATCTGCTGTACGGTCTCATTTGCCGGAGTGGGAAGAATTGTTCGAAAGGTCTTATCTTTTATGTTGACCTCAACTAATCCCTTGGTGAGTTCCGTTTCGGAGCTCTTGATCCGACTGACTGTCCACATATTGCCGGCGGAATCATCGTAAGTTCTGAAATCACTCACATTGGGTGATGATTTGACACCAACGACAAAGCCATCACCTTGAAACGCAAAACTCGGGGAGAGGCTCTGATAAACCGTTCGAGGTCCGGAACGTAGCATGGCCTGATAGATGAGTGCCAGCTGACCTTTGTTTCTGATAATTTGCGCCTGTTGAACATCTCCGGGGATAAACCATTCATGGTTGATGAGTTTGCACTCAACAAGCTTACCGGCAGTGACTAGAGTTTGAATTTCCTTTTTCTGCTCCAAGGTTCGACCTAACTGTGTCCCCGAAGTGCTCTTACATCCAGACAGCATGAATTGGAGACTCAATAAGAGAATCAGGTGCGCCGAAAATCTGAAAAATCCTCTCAGCAAACTCGATAGTAATTTCCCATCTGATGTCATTCGAGTGTCCTGTCTTGAAAAAGATTCCCAAAGCCGCCTCATGGCGGCGCGAAGCTCTCCGAAATACACCCTAGAGCGCCGAAGGGAGAAAGCTGTGACACCTGATATTATGGCAGCGATTTTGAACAACTCAACCAGGGCCGTGCGGGAGCTGGTGAAGTTCTCGCTTGGTGGTGTGAGAGCACTGCTGAAGGCACTCATTGTGATGTCCTTTGTCAGCCTGACCGCCTGCGTTGGTGTACCTGAGCGCCGAAAAGATGCGGGGTTTGCGGTGATGCTTCCTTTCATGAGAATGGATGGCGGGGAGTGTTATTATCTTGACGATTTCATGCCCACACCCGACAACATGGTGTCTGGAAAGAGTTCTGGGTTGCATGTGCGCTACTACACATTTCGTTCGGCGACTTACAAGGCCTGGGAGCAGGAAAGGGTCATGCTTGCATTTTACAGCCGAGACAATCGATGCTGGTCGCTCTTTGAGGAGTACTCCACAGGCCGGTTTTGAGTATCACCGACGGAGACTTTCTAAAATTTTATGACAGCATTCTCCAATCGCCTTGCCAAGAACTACAAGCATCTCAAAAACTGGGCGCAGAGATTCTCTTGTGATGCCTTTCGAGTTTATGACAAAGATATTCCTGAATATGCCGTGTCCGTCGATTTTTACGCCGGTAAAGTGGTGATATACAGATACTTCAACCCTCAATATCAAGATCGGGACGATGTTCGTTTTCTTGATGTTATTGCTGGAGTGAAGGATGTTTTTTCGGTTGAGGAAAGTGATATTTTTGTTAAGGAGCGGCAGCGGCAGAAAGGTCTCTCTCAATACGAAAAGGTAGACAAGCAAACGGTTCTTCATCGAGTGAAGGAAGGGTCGCTTGAGTTTATTGTAAATTTGTCAGACTACCTCGATACCGGGCTGTTTTTAGATCATCGACTTTCTCGGCGGTGGGTTTTTGAAAATGCGGCGGGTCTCCGGGTGCTCAATCTCTTTTGTTACACTGGGAGCGTAAGCGTTCATGCTCTTGGAGGCGGTGCTAGCCAAGTTGTATCAATCGATTTGAGTTCCACATATCTCGATTGGGCTGAAGCGAATCTCAAATTGAACGGTTTTGATGCCCGCGCTCATCCGTTGATTCGAGCGGACGTTTGTGACTGGCTTCGCAGGCCAAATGTCGATGGCTTTTTTGATTTGATCTTTCTCGATCCCCCATCGTTTTCTAATTCTAAAAAAATGAAGGATGTCTTTGATGTTCAGCGGGATCATGTCTGGATGATTGAAAGATGCTTAGAAAGGCTTTCGACAAAGGGTAAACTTTTCTTCTCAAACAATCTGAGAAGCTTCAAAATGGACTCCGAGTTATTGGATCGGTATGTTTTCGAGGAAATCTCTAAAAGCACTCTTCCGCCTGACTATAGAAACGAATTGATACACCGGGCTTGGCTGATTGAGCACAAACCCGGTGCATGAAAACGCAGCATTTCAAAGCTTGTTTTGGTCGGACGATTCCTGGTCGCTTTCGCTTAAATCGTCGGCTGTCTCAAGGGTCTGTGCAAGTGTCGGGTCACCCACTCCGTAAACCGAGCGGATCCTCGTAATATCACCCTTGCTGAGACGCCGCGTGATCATTCCCTCTCCTATGAAGAGTGAAGGGTTCATGACACTGAAGCGGTCTTCAGTTTCGTTAACGTGAGTGAGCCCTAAGAGATGGCCCAACTCATGAAGTGCCAAGCTTTCCATGTCGACAATGGTGCGTTTTCCTTCGCTGAATCCTTCCAACGAGTTTCCAAAGATATAAAACTCAGCGTTGTAACGGATATCTGCCTTTACAATGGAAGCCGTATCCTTAGGACTATTTTCCCAAATTGTTGTGGCAAGCACACTGTTTGGCTTACCTGTTGTTTTGAACCAATTGCTGTCGAAATAATTTCCGTTCACGCTGTCGTTTAAAGGTTCATACAACTGCCTAAAATCTCCACCTTTTCGTTTTTCACCTCCTTCATATTGAAATAGGCTTTTGCCTACGGCCAATTCCCAACTTTTCATGGCCGTTTGCAGCTGTGTTACGACGGCTGGATCGATCTCCTCACTTGTTAAGAAACGCACCGGTAGGTTGCGTTTCCAGCCGTTGCTGCTGTGAACTCCAGCTAAGTTGCCCGATGCAAGGTTCGCACCACTCGTTCCGGTGTTGGGACGCTCAACCTTCTCGGCTGTCTCACCATGAACCGAGATCCGGTAACTCTGCGCGCCACAGGCAACAAATCCACCCATCAGTGTCGAGACTGAAGTGGTTCCCAATATGTATGCCATGATTAGGTTGCGCTGATTCATTTGCAGCCCTCCCGCCCTCGTTTCATTAAGGCAATCGGCAGGAGAGGGATTTTATATGAGGGGTGAAGAGTAAATTCTTCTAAGACTGTTTTTTTCTTTTAGAGTTCAATCTGTTGCGCGAGTGTTCGATTGCTTCCAGACTCAACAAAGAAAATGGTAACGCGTTTTATTGAGTCCTGCCGTGCGGGTACAACGAGCTCAGTTGGGCGCAAACGAGAGAAGCGGACCAGTTCGCCATCCGCGCATGAATTAATTGGGTTTTGTGATGTTTGCACAGGTTGTCCACTGGGTATGGCAATAAGCCCCGCCTGACCGGCCTTCTGTGTGTTTTGAGCGGTGGCAAGTTCTGCTACACCACAGACACGTCCTGTCCACGCCTGTCCCCGAGAACGGGAAGTATTTACGAGTTGAAAGTGGAGAGTTGTTTGTCCATTGAATTCTGTTGTGTGTCGTTGCTCGACCTGAACGCCAGTGAGAGGCGATTTTGGTGTTGGGTCGATTGTCTGGACCGCTTTGGCGTCTTTGGCAGCCAATGATTTATCAGTATCGGACGTTTGAGGTTCGGCCTTTGCGGGCATTCCTGATTTTGCAAAATTTACGTTCCCAGAAGTATTTTTCTCATTTCGAGCAAGATTCGCGCTCACGGTGCTCAAACTCGATAAACTTGACTGGAGGCTCGCAAGTGTATTGTCACTCCCACCTGGCTGAGCTTTTTTGTCGATAGCTGAGGGGTTTTGAATCTCCTTAGCAACTTTGCGAGTGAGATCGGTTTGAGGATCAATCTCGTTTGCCATTGAGAGCTGTGTTCTCTCGTTTATCACTGCATAGGCTGCGATCGATGACTTTAATTCTCTGATGTATTCGTCTTTTTGTCCCAAAAGAGACCGGTTATTCTTATAAAGATAAAGCGAAATTCCTGCTGTTGAAAACAAGAAGCAGAGACCTACAACAAGGAGAGCAAGATTTCGCAGGCTGATGGAGGTTGATTTGGTTTTCGATGCGTCGGTAAAAAATACAAGGTGAAGACGTTTGTCACGCGAATTTCGTGGAGATGTTATAGGCATTTTAGCGCACCTCGCGTCCTTGTTCGGCGCATTCTCTCACAGTTGCTTTGAAGGAGCCTTGAATGCTCTTAGAGCCGTTTCTGTCCTCGGGGCTCGATACCACTTTTCGGCGATAATTCTGTAGCGGTCACCTTCCCACTGCAGGTAAAGGAACTTACGGCCAAAATCAGCATGCTGTTTAGATTGATAATCCTGAAGAAATACAACCAGAAGTTGGTCTTCAAAGGCTACAATCTTAGGCTCACTGATGCTCACTCGAATGTCGGAGCCTCTTTCATCGCCCAGTTTTGCTTTGAACGATTGCCATTGGTTTTTGTTCTTTCCAAGAGATCTAAAATTCTTGGAATAGTAACTCATATACGATTCAAAACTCGACGACTCCCAGGCCTTGCGCCAAGCATCAACCATCTCTAGAGCTTTTTTGCGAGTGGGTGCGAGTTCGTCTTCCTTCACCGAGGTCATCTCTTTGGTAATGACCACGGGAATTTCGAAGGGGGTTATGTATTGTTGGAGGTCTAAAATATCTTCGTTGCTCACCACAACGCAACCTTCGGTGTCGAAGGGTTTCTGAAGGCGACTCGCATCGTCGGTGGCGTGTATCCAAATGCCATAGCCAGATTTGCTCTGGCGCTTGTCATAAATGTTTGGATAATCGAGCGTGTAAGCCAAACGACCGTACTTCGCTGGAAGAGTGTGATCGTCGAGCTTGCCGGTCACGAAATAAATTCCTTCCGGAGTTCTCAAGTCACCGCGTGAAACTTTGTCTCCAGGGTCGCGACCGGTAATCGCTCTGTAGCTTTTGACCATTTCATATTGGCCGTTCTCGGAAATACGGAAAAGTGTCATCCTGTGATGAAGTTTTTCCACCACGAGACCGAACGCAGGGGATGAGTTTCCTAAACTCACCAGTGCTTTCGGAACACCCGTGAATTGACCATTTGCGGAAAAGCCATACCGGCCTCCCACCAATGGTTGGGTGCTCTTTGATGGCGCAGGAGCGGCAACCAGAGGGCCTACTTTCCCAGAGTTTTGGGCATTAGCCATCATCATTTCTATCCGCTTCTGCGCTTCGGGAGTCTTCAAACTATGGCCAATCGGTTTTTCAGGACCTGCGACCACGGGTACAGGAACAGACTTAGGAGCTGTTTGTGTCTGTTTTTCAGATGTTTTTTCAACCTGCGGTCCGCTCGCACTGCTGCTGGCTGGTAGATCTTCCGCTGTTTTTAACGTGTCAGGCTTTTGCGAGGGGTCGAGTTCATTCGCGGATGTTGTGTCTGTGGATTCGATCATTTGAGGGGCAGCGCCTGACTGCGATTGTTCTGCCGTGATGGGCTGAGAGTGAGCCGGGCTTAGAAGCAATAAACCACTAGAGGTCAATAAATACAGGCATTTGTTGGCTGTTTTCGGCCAACGCTGACGACCCTTGGATTTTTTTGAGTACTGATGCAGGTCATTCATCCTGATGCTCCATGCCTCTTCTTCAATCCATTATCGGTGCGATTCTCAAAATTCTTTGCTCCACCCAGAGACGAAGATCACGGAGTTAACCCATGCTCCGCCGACCAGGCAATCGACTCCGACTTGGAAGACTTACTGAGAGACTGTAACAAGAGCAGATGAGGCAGACAAAAGGCCGTTTGCGCATCAGTGTCAATTCACTGCCGAGGTAGGCATAGAGTGGGGGTCGATCAGTTGAAAAGTTATGAGCGCTGGATGATCGCTACTGCATCTGCAATGCGCTCTCTGACGAGAAACTTTCCTGCATCCGAGTGTGCTCGAAGAGTGACCGAGGCCGGTTGGGAGACTCTCTCCTCGAAGCACTTCCCGTGCCAAAAATCTGACAATTCAGCGCTCTGTCCGGGATGGAATTGGTCTTCGCCCATCGAAGGACTGGGTCCTTTCAAGACTGTCCCTTGCCCTTGTGCACAGGGGCGTTCCTTGGTGTTGTCGCCTCTCCTCGAACTTGCCCATGAGTTTTCCAACGAAGTTGATTTGCCTGTGACTTCTGAGATGGCATCGCTTCGCGCATTTCAGCGCTGTACCAGTGAAAGTGAATTTCGCCTCCAGATTTTAAACTGGATGCACTTTTCTGCACTCTCTGGCTTTCAGGCGATCGACAGTGTTGATTGGGTTGAAGGTTATGTAGCCATGCCGCTTGAAGCCTCGCAACGTCAGGCTTTGCGATGGTGGGCAAGGCTTACGGAGCTCAATCAACTTATCCACAATAACGTTTTTACACTTCTGACCCGTCGAGGGCTCGAAGAGCTTTATGCAAAAGGCCAGATGTTGCTTGTTTCTCAGGCTCTAAATCAAATCCATCTCAAAGAAGGGGCGTTGGTTGTACTGTTTATGACTGGCTCAGAGCTCGCAGCTGTCGGGGCCCATTCGAATCGGTTGGGTTGGTTAGAGGCGTTTGTTTCGTGCATTGATGAAAGACAGTTGGGCTTGTGTCTTGTGGCACGGCAGCCACTTCTTGAACCAAATGATCAGATTGACGGTTTTTCCAAAAGGCCTTCAGCAGATTTTCGCTGGAAGGCTAAGCACGGGATTGCTGAGTTCGCGCCCCCTCTTGAGAGTTTGTTGCGACGCGGAGTTTGGGACCGATTGGCCGAGGCTATTGCGCGGGGAGATCACATTCTGCGAGCTCGCCTCGCAGCCCCTCGAGGGACCCTCTAATATCTCGAGCGATCTTCTCAGGGGAGAATTCAAATGGATGTCGTTTTAAAAGTCTTTGCTCAGATCCGTCGAGCGTGGGTGCTCATCTTCCTAATTTTACCGCTCCTTTTTTGTGCATTAGGTGCAATGTGTCTCCTCGAAGTCTGGTATTTGGGATACCTGTTGAGCGCTTTTGCTCAGCCACTTAAGTTCATGTTTCTGTTTGTCTCGGCGCTTCTTGTGTTGCTGATCCTGAGCCTGACATTAGCTGTTTTATGCCTTCATTTGACCGAGGCTGCGCGTGCGGCAGGGCTTGCTGAAACCGTAGTTCTTTTGATGATTGCAATTTCGTACGCCCTCATTCCTAGGCAGCAACTCATCCAACCTTTGGTTTTCCTTGTCACTGGAAAAATACTTGCCACCATTTTGTTTGCCAGGTTTTGGCATGCGAAATTCAGGGTCTTTCGGATGAGATTCAGAGATTCACCATCAGCGCGCTTTTTTCTCAGCGACGTTGGCAGATTTTTAAGCTGCAAATGGGTGCTTCTGGGAACCTGGTTCATTTCGATTTTGGCATTCTCACTTGCTTTAGTAGTGAATCAAACCGTTTTGGAACTCCAGGGATGGGAAGGTCTAAGTCTTTTGCTGACTTTTTTTGCGTTGTTTTGGATTTTTGTTCGAAACCCACATGCCCACGCAGAATAATCGTTTGGTGCTTGACTCGGGCCGTCGAATGCGGATAGGGAGGAAGTCTATCCCAGGGTGCTTAGCTCAGTTGGTTAGAGCGTCGCCCTTACAAGGCGAGGGTCTGGGGTTCGAGTCCCTAAGCACCCACCATTTTTTCCCCGCCACATTTGACTTGAGAATTCTCCTGGCTTGGCACTATGCTGAGACTGCTTTGCTTGGAGAAACAGCGTGCAAAAAGAACCTATCATTCGAATCAAAGGCGGCAGCAGACTTTCGGGCGGCCGTGTGGCCATTGCTGGAAGCTCAAACCAGGTCACAAAATGCATCATGGCTGCGATTCTGACTGACGAGCCCGTCTTGATTAAGGGAGCACCCGAAGTCAACGAACGTCGGATGGTAGAAGACCTCTTCGCTGCTTTGGGCGGTCAGGTTGAATATCTTGACGAGAAAACCGTTCGATTGAGTGCGCGAACGATCGATAAAAATAACCTTTCTCAACAGCTCTGCGAGCGGAACCGAATTGCTATTTTAGCGGCTGGTCCGTTGCTTCATCGGTTCAAGAAAGTCACCATGGCGGCAGCTTTGGGTGGCGATAAAATCGGCAAACGTCCGGTTGATTTCCACATCAAAGGCCTTCAAGAGATGGGCGCAACGGTTATCTTCGACGATGGTCATTATCACATGACTGTTGGAGACGAAGGATTACACGGCGCTCACATTGTGCTGCCGTTCCCAAGTGTGATGACCACAGAAAATCTCATCATTACAGCTGTTCGGGCCAGAGGCAGAACGATCATTGAAAACGCCGCAATTGAGCCAGAAATTCTGGAACTCGTGAAGATGCTCCAGAAAATGGGTGCAGATATTGTCGTGAATGCGAACAGAACATTCATAATCCAGGGAGTCAGCAAACTCGGAGGTTGTGAGCTGCGAGTTATGCCTGATCGAAATCAGGCGGTGTCTTTTGCAGTAGCAGCGTTGGCGACGGGCGGTGATGTGCTCATTGAAAAGATGCCTCACGATCCGGTTTATAGTTTTTTGAACTATATACAAAGAATGGGTGCAGAATTTCGCGTGAACTCTGAGGGAGTCATGGTTTCTGCTCCAAAAAATGGGAGACTGAAAGCTTCGCACATTGAAGTGGAAGTGCATCCTGGATTCATGACCGACTGGCAACAGCCATTTATGGTTTTGTTCACCCAGGCTGAAGGAACAAGCGTTCTACACGAGACAATTTTTGAAGATCGCCTCAGCTACACCAGTTTCTTGAATCAAATGGGGGCGAACATTTCGTTGTTTTCCTGTTGCTTAGGAGAAGCTCCCTGTCGGTTTAAGAATCGCAATTTTGTGCACTCAGCAATTATTCAAGGCCCAACGCCTTTGCGAGGCGGAGAATTTCGATTGCCGACTGATATTCGCGCGGGAATGTGCCTCGTCGTCGCGGGACTCGTGGCCGAGGGTGAAACACGATTGTCAAA
>CAIZJW010000276.1 GCA_903933385.1 uncultured Silvanigrella sp.
CATAACCGCCGCTCGAGTGACCGCAAATCACTCGACCATCCGCGCGCGCAACAGTGCTCAAGCTTGAATCTACGAGAGGTACAAGCTCCTCGATCAAATGTGTCATGAATGGCCCACACGCAGTTGAATCGAGGAATTGGCTTCCCCCAAAACGCGTGGTTGGATCGGGAAACACGAAGATACACTCAGGTAGAACATCGTTTTTGATGAGCCGATGCAATTGCGCACCGAGCGCTTCTCCTAAAAATCCTCCCTCAGACATCAAGCTTCTTCCAGTTCCGAGGTACCCATCGAGCATCCAGATTGTTGGATAACGCTTCGAAGGTGAATAAGTGGGCGGCAAAAGCACAGGCAAAATACGCTCACTGGATTCAACGAGCGGGAAACCTTTGAGGAGCTGAGAGTCGATCTTTAGATATCTGAGATGTTCTTGAAACATGCTTGTCTTTCGCCATTGGGTTGATGCTGGGCAGAGTTTGCCTGGCGGTTGAACATCTGAAGTCCGAACACTCTTCTGGATGCACAGCGAGGCGATTCATGCTGCGAAGTAAGACTTTGCAATTTCCGTTTGAACTGAGCAAGAGGCTATGGCTGCTTGTTTTGGTTACAGCGTGCCAGAATCAAATCAGTGGTCCAATCAAGAGGGTTCCGGCTCCTGAAAAGCCAGCTGCACCAGCGCCCACTGCAAATCCGTTTGGACAATTTTCCCCCAATCAGATTTATTCGGCATCGGTCAAAACTCATCTCAAATCGAAGATCACGGATTCTGCAAAGCTCGCGGCAAGCGAAAAATGCGAAATTCTCGAAGGCACTCAGATCGTCCTGAAGGTTCCGCCAGGAAGTCCTGTGAACAAACATTGGAATATCGAACTGCAATTGAAAATACCGGGCTGTTCTCTTGAACGCGGTTATCTCTTTGCAGAACACTGGCGGCAAGCACCATCTGGTGGAGGGAATTCTGCTGACCCATGTGGTTTTCCATCTGACTTAGATGTCAACGTCGGTAAGCAACTGGCACAGGAAGCGAGTCGATTAAATATTGGGCGTTTCACAGGGCGATGCTACGAATACACAGGCATAGCGATTGAAAATGTGGGTTTGATGCCAAAAGGAGCGGCAGCTTGGAAGGGCGTGGGAGTTCCGGTGGAATCCGCTGCCGATTTCGTTCAGGTTGAAAAAAGTTCGGTTTCAGATCGCTTCGTTCGCCTGCGTCCGAACAGTTGGGCGTGCTTACCCGAAGGGACAATTGTCGTTTGGGATAGAGGCGTCTGTGGTTTTAATGCAACGCACGGACATATTGAGGTCGTGGTGAGCAGAAGTCCTTCCTTTCCTGCTGAAACGAAGTTGTGTTCCGATGGGTGTCAGACACTTCAGACAAAGTGTTCAATTAATTCGGGTGTTTCCTTCTTTTTTCCCCGCAAGCGCTAAATTTCATTCCGACCAAGTCGCTTCATTCTTTCACTTGCTGAAAGGATAATAGAAACGACCTGTTCTTATGAACTCAAACCAAGGGACAAGGAGCGAATTTTCTCGCTCAACGATCTCACGTGCGTTTTGGCAGGTGCGTGCCATCCAGTGTTCGGTGAGTAGGTTTTGCTCATGCGCAGGGAGCGTATGGTGAGGACTTTCGGGAAGCCACTGAGTTCTAAGTGCATGCAATAAAATCCCTGCACACACCGACATATTGAGCGATTCAACGAATCCATTCATTTCGACGTGTACATAACCGTCGGCGAATTCTATCCAGTCGGAAGATATTCCGTATTTTTCATTGCCCGAAACGAGGGCAATACGTGATTTTCCGATGGCCTGGTTGAATTCAACTCCGCCAATTTCGTGTGCGGCGAATGTCGGTAAATGTTGCTGATAATGGGCGGCAGTTCGAGCAAAAGTTGGCAGCGATACCAAAAGGATCTTATATCCCGACGCTTTGAGAACCTCGGCACAGTGTTTAATTGAGGTTGTTCGCCTCACGGTAAGCCAGGTGCTTGAGCCGCGCTCTACACTGTCGCTGATCCTGAACTTCATTTCGGGCTGGTTGTAGATGAAGCTGACGTCCTGAAAGCCAAATGCGTCCGCCGTGCGCAGTACGGCACTGATATTGTGGCTGTGATGCGTGCTCTCAAAAACGGGCATGACCGCCCGGGTCCGTTGACTTGCCACGGCTGCAAAACGGGCCATTCTCTCATCGGTGAGAACACCAGAAAGAACCTTTCTTATCTGCCCGAAGTCCCCTTGCAGGTCTCCAGGAATAAAATAATCTGTTCGAAAAGTTCGAGTGTTATCGCCGGGGCCCGACCATTTCCCGTATTGCGGGGTAGGGTTCACTGCAAAACTCCAAGTTTTTTGTGATTTTATCCGAACACGGAATCGGTGGGTGATTTGGCACAAAGCCAACCCCATCGCAAGCAAGAAGGATTCCTCCTATGGCGCCAGTTCAACAGAAGTTCCAGCCCGGTCGTCCTGCCCCCACAGGCCGCCAGCTCAATACCAAGGGCTGGCTTCAGGAAGCAGCATTGCGCATGCTTCTCAACAATCTTGATGCTGAGGTGGCTGAGAGGCCTGAAGATCTGGTGGTTTACGGTGGACGCGGAAAGGCAGCGCGGAGTCTTGCCGACTTCGATCGCATCACGGCGGCGCTCCAAGAGCTTGAAAATGATGAGTCGCTGCTCATTCAAAGCGGAGCGGCGGTTGCTCGTATTAAAACCAATCCGGATGCGCCTCGCGTCCTTCTTGCGAACAGTAATCTTGTTGGTCGGTGGGCGAACTGGGAGCATTTTGACGAGCTCGAAAAGCAGGGTCTTATGATGTACGGCCAAATGACGGCCGGGAGTTGGATCTATATTGGCTCGCAGGGCATCGTTCAAGGCACATACGAGACATTTATTGAAGCTTTTCGCCAGCATTATAAGGGTGAATCACGCGGTAAATTTGTTTTCTCCAGCGGGCTAGGCGGAATGGGTGGAGCTCAGCCTCTTGCAGCTGTGCTCACTGGCGCATGTTTTCTTGGAATTGAAGTCGACAGATCACGAGCCGAGATGCGCGTGCGAACGCGCTATCTCGATGAAGTACACGACAATATAGACGCTGCAATGGCATCTTTGCATCGTCACATGGCTGCTGGTGATGCTAAAAGTATTGCAATCATCGGCAATGCTGCAGAAGTTCTTCCTGAACTCATTAAGCGTTCCGACTTCACACCATCTCTCGTGACCGATCAAACCTCAGCGCATGATCCCCTTTATGGGTACGTTCCGGTTGGATATTCAATGGAGCGTGTTTCTGCTGAAAGACAATCGAATCCTCAAAAAGTACGCCACGACGCCATGGGCAGCATTGCAATTCATGTGCGTGCGCTGCTTGAACTTAAAAAGCGAGGAATACCTACTTTCGATTACGGCAACAACATACGCGCTATGGCTAAGGAAATGGGCGTAGAGAATGCATTCGACATCCCAGGATTTGTGCCGGAATATATTCGGCCTCTTTTCTGTGAAGGACGTGGTCCATTCCGCTTTGCTTGTCTTTCTGGCGACCCAGAAGATTTGCGCAAGGCCGACGTCGTTTTACGAGAAATGTTCGCCGGCAATGAAGGTGTTCAGCGTTGGCTTGAACATGCTCCAAAGCGAATTGCTGTTCAGGGCCTGCCCGCTCGAATTCTTTGGCTCAATTATGGTGAACGAGCGCGTGCCGGACTCAAATTGAACGAAATGGTTGCTTCGGGCGAGCTGAGTTGTCCAATTGTCATTGGACGTGATCATCTCGACTGTGGAAGTGTTGCTTCTCCTAACCGCGAAACAGAAGCGATGAAAGATGGAACCGATGCCGTGGCTGATTGGGCTTTGCTGAACGCCTTTGGCAACATTGCGAGCGGCGCAACTTGGGTGAGTTTCCATCATGGAGGCGGCGTAGGTATGGGCTATTCATTGCATTCAGGCATGGTTGTTGTTGCTGATGGAACTCCACAAGCCGCTCAGCGTCTTGAGCGAGTTTTGAGTTTTGATCCGGCAATGGGTGTGTTTCGACATGCCGACGCTGGCTATGATATTTCACGCAAGATTGCCTCTGAGCGCATGAGTGATGTTAAGGTCACCCATACGCATCCGCACTTCTATCCAAGATACAAGTGAATCAACAAAGGAAGGAGAACCACATGCCTGCATCGATTTCGGCAACTCCCGAGTTGATCTCTGCGAAAGACCACGAACGTCTCGTGATTCGCAATGCTCTTGTACTGACAATGAACTGCGACAATTCAACCGAGGTCGATAGCACATCTCCGGTTCTTCTCGGTGCACAGAAGGAATGTGACATTGTTGTTGAAGGTGGCATTGTAAAAGCCATCGCACCAAATGCAGCAGCAAATGTCACGGGTGCGCGTGTGATTCAAGGACGTGGCTGCGTGGTAATGCCTGGATTAATTGATTCTCACACGCACCCGGTGTTTGCAGGCTCACGAGCCACTGAAACGGTTCTTAAGGCGCAGGGATTGTCATACGAGGAGGTTGCTGCACGAGGTGGTGGCATCGTCGTAAGTATGCGAGCCACCCGAGCCGCATCTTCAAACGAATTAAAAAGCTCATATATCCAGAGAGCTAAGCAGGCACTTGCACGGGGTGTCGTCGCCTGGGAAGCTAAAACTGGATATGGTCTGAACGTCGAACAAGAATTAAGGCTCTTAGAGTGTTTATTTGAAGCACACAGGGATGAGCAGGGCCAAGGCTTGTTACCTTTCATGGCCCCCACGTTACTCGGGCCTCACGCGGCTTCACCTGAGTTGCACGGGCTCGACAATTATATTCAGGCGCTCATTGATGCACTTCCGCAATTTTCATCACTCGCACAAAAATACTCGAACCTTGAAAAGGTTAAAACTCTAGCGGTAGACGTATTTCTTGAGCGTAATTATTTCACGCGCGAGCAAGCTGATCGTTGGTTGTCTGCTGCTTTGCAGCATGGAATGGACGTTCATGTGCACGCTGATGAATTTTCTCGAAGCGGGGGCTGTGAAGCTGCAATTGCTCTCGCCCAAAAACTCGAGCAAACAAGCTCTCGAACGCGTGTCCGTGGTCGCGTTTTGAGTGTTGATCACCTGCAGTACGCAACCGACAACGATCTCCTCAAATTGCAAACTTTGGGTGTTATGCCTGTTGTGTTGCCGCTGACGAGTTTCTTTTCAAATATTCCATACGTCGAAGGCCGCAAGCTTCGCTCTGTGGGTGTGCGAGCGGCAATTGCGTCTGATTTCAATCCGGGCACGGCACCAATGAATTCGTTGTGGTTTGCAGGTTTTCTTGCGCTTGTGAAGGGAGGCTTCGCAGTTCCAGAAGTCCTCACGGGCATAACTCGCAATGCAGCAATGGCTATGGGTATTGAAAAATCACACGGAGTTCTTCAAGTCGGTCTTCCGGCTCAAATGATCATGTTTGAAGGAACATGCCCTGAGGATTTCTTCGCAACTCCCACAGGTGATCATTTAAAAGCAGTGATTATTTAATCCAATCTGCAATCAGTGGTTTGGGTTCAATGCGGGTGTCGGCACCTATCAAACTAAAAGCCCGCGCGGCGTCGCTTTGCAATTTGTCGGCATGCGTGTCGTTTTTGCGCAGGCGCAAGAAACACAGAGGCTCATTGGCTTCAATAATTTCTCCAACCTTCTTTAATTGAACAATGCCAACCTTATGATCAACGGCATCTTCCTTCCTTTTCCGCCCTGCACCCATTTCAATGAGAAGGAGGCCAAGTGCTCGAGTATCTATACTTTTAACTCGCATCTTTTCCTTGCTGTCTGGCAATACCGGAATATCAATTGTTCCACTGTCTATCCACTCGGTATTGCTTCTGTCGAGAGCTGAAAGATGCGCACCCTGTTGCTCAGCTATTTCCAGGAAAACCTCATAGGCACGGCCGCTGCTGAGGTGATTTTTCATGCGAGTATATGCTCTCTCATGCGCATTCAAAGTTGTGTCTTGATGGCCAAGAACTGCTGCTCGGGCAGCAAGCTGTAAACTCAATTCTTTCGTATCGAGTGCACCTGCACCTTGGAGAATGTCCAGACACTCAACAACTTCGCATGCATGTCCAGCCGAACGTCCAAGTGGCTCGTCCATATTTGTGAGCGCCGCTTCAACCCTGCAGCCAGCCATTTTGCCCGCATTGACGAGAGATTGGGCCAACTGTCGCGCAGCATCAGATGATTGAAGAAAAGCTCCTGAACCGAACTTCACATCGAGCACCAGCGCATCCAGATCTTCGGCGAGTTTCTTCGACATTATACTCGCAGTGATAAGTGGAATGCTTTCCACGGTGGCTGTTACATCACGAAGTGCATAAAGTTTTTTATCTGCAGGAACGAAGCTGTCCGTTTGTGCGCCGAAGGCACCACGCCTCGAGAGGATCCAATTTTTGAACTGTTCGCTGTTAGGTTGTGCCATAAAGCCGGGGATGGACTCGAGCTTGTCCACAGTGCCGCCTGTGTGACCCAGACCACGGCCTGCAACCATCGGGACAGCCAGACCATCGGCCACAAGCAAAGGAAGAATGATGAGGGAGGTTTTGTCACCAACTCCGCCCGTGGAATGTTTGTCGACACACGGAATACCTCGCTTACGCAGAGGGCTCCAGTCCATTCTTTCACCGCTTTGAATCATGGCGGTAAGTAGGTGCGCTGTTTCCTCGTCGTTCATGCCATTGAGGACAATCGCCATTGCGAGTGCTGCCATCTGATAATCAGGAATTTTCCCTGCTGCGAAGGAATTCACAAAGAAGTGAATTTCATCTTTTGAGAGATTAAATTTGTCCCTTTTTTTGCGAATAATTTCTTGTGGAAGAAACATTTTTTAAACCTTTATTGAGATTCGTGAAATCAGTAATTGTCGCTTCCTGGCGAGGTTAGGCCACTCACTAGGATGACCCCTGAGCTGGTTCCTAGTCGCGTTGCACCGAGTTGAATCATCGTGAGGGCGTCGGTCAAGCTACGTATGCCACCACTCGCCTTTATGCCTAAATCAATGTTTGAATTTTTCTTGTAATCAATTTGGACACGGGCAAGTATTTCCAGATCATTTTTGGTTGCACCCCGATTCCCGAAGCCAGTTGAGGTTTTCAGAATGTGCACTCCACCCTGTGCAGCGGCAAGGGCTGAATTGTAGAGCTCTTCCTCTGAGAGAAGCGAAGTTTCAAGTATGACCTTCACAAGTTTACCTTGCGCTGCCGCAACAATTCTTTGCGCCTCAACAGTGAGTTTATTCCAGTGCCCATCTCTAACCCACCCGACATTTTGGACGTAGTCGAATTCTTCGACACCCAGCGCGAGTGCGGCCGAGATTTCTGAAATTTTAGCTTGTGAAGAAGTATTGCCGTGCGGAAATCCAATGACAGCACAAAGCCGCGGTTTGTGAAGTAAAAAGTCAGGCAGTTTGTAGTAATTTTCCAATATCTCGAGAGAACTTCCTGCAACGCAAACGGCACGGAAGCGATGAATACGAGCTTCATCGGCAATGGCTTGGATGTGTCGCTCTTGCGCATCCATTTTTAATAAAGTGTGATCGATGAGGGCTGCTAATGCCGCTCTGTCTTTTGGATCTTCGAGGATCCTCTTGCGTGATTCAAAATCAGATTTGAGATCTGGATGTGCTGGATTCATTTCGTTCGTCTCTTCTCATTGTCTGTCACAAATTGCGTTCTCATTAATGTCAACACAATAAATACGCGTGAATGCAAACGCAGGAAGTTGTCTGACACCATACATAAACTCGGGCAGATAATTCTGGCCCCAAGAAGCAAAGGCAATGAAGAAATCACTTTGCATGTTTATCTTCTCGTCAATTTCAATAGTGCGATATGAGTTTTTGCTTTGATTGCGGTTCACGCTCCATTGTTTGAATCGTTCACCATTGATAAACATGCCGAAATTCTCGGTTGTATCTTCAGGTGGAACCAACAATCGCATGCGAATGTGTTGCTGTGGGCCAAGCTTCAACGGCGCCCCAGAAGCGGCGGGGAGTGGCTCTAGCCATTCAATGAGCGATCCATTCGTGGCCAAGGTCTCGGCGCCTTCAGTTCGAAAACTTCTACTTCCAGATGATTTGAGAACGGTTCGGAAAGTCAGTGGAACAACGCCTTCAAGGAGACCGCGCTCTGAGGTTCCAGCTATGGGAATGGTCTGACTAAAATGACTGCTATCGAAAACGCGCGCCAACACAGAATCGATATTCATTCCCGACTGTGCAATGAGCAGACGCGCAAAATTGGCACGACCCATTTTTTCATCGGTATCACTGCGCTGAGTGAGTCGAAAATCACCAACGTAGGGTCCCTCGGGGCGCTGAATTGTCGTGGCTGAAAAATCTTGCATGAGGGGTTGAAGTAGAAACTGAATTTGTTGTTGCTGAGTATCGACCGTCCGTCCCGCACGTAAGATTCGTGAAACACCACTTTTTGCCATCCAAGCGCGGAATGAACTCTGTCCAATAAGGCGCGAAGGCATGAAGCTTCCGTCGAACACCAGACTGGTCATTGCAGAGGAAGACGTGTTGCTTAATTCATTGACTGGCTGGTTCTTCTCTGAAAGGCGCGCAGTGACCATTCCTGGCTCACAGGCGAGCAGTGAATCTTCTTTTGAATTGACAATCAAACGCCCAGCGCAACGATACATTCCACCGTTCCGCCAAAGGCCAATCGTGTATTCACCGGGGTCGAGTTGAATTGAAAATTCTCGACGCTGGATGATGAGTGATGTGAATAGATACTCTCTGACCCCCAGATTCTCGGAGGGTGTGAGAACAGGACGGAAAAGATCCTCCTGCACTTGAAGCGGTACCTCGGGTAATTGATCGGCCTCTTGAGCTGCTGCCTGCGAGGCAGTGAGACGGCCAATTCGCATGAGGTCGCCCACTTGAATGCCCGTATCTTTTCCGGCCCTGATTGTGATGCGCGCCCGCTGGTGATGCCGAATTTGAACGCGCATGTCTTTTCCCGCAGTCGTCGAGAAGATCTTGTGTCCTCGTGCGTCTCCGAAGCCAGTTGAAACGAACCATCTTCCCTGGGGAATCTGGCATTGTGCCTGACCCTGCTCGTCGAAAAAACCAATTGCTCTCACAGCACGTGTGGCTTGATCATGAATAAAGAAAAGTTGTCCACGGGCTCCGATTTGTGTTTGTCCGAACGCGTCACGAAGTTCCATTGAAACGTTTGTCAGAGAGGGGATTGATGCGTTGTTCAATGGGATTGCTGTTGAAGAAATGTTCAATAGCAAACATTGGCCAGCCTCCGGAATGGTGCCTTCAATTGCGCCAAGTGAGTTGGGCGTTCCCAAAACAAAATCGCGATCGGCCAACGAGAGTTCATTACGCAGTGGCATTAAAATTGGGTGCCATTGAATAGGCGATCCGCGTGAGCTGAGGCCTTGATAGTCTTCGGCTGTGAGACTCAGAATGGCGGAACGGCTCGATTGGTCGAGCCAATCACCCATTGGCTGCTGCCCAGAGCGATCATCCTCATCAGCATCTGTGCTCCAAAAAGGTGTTTTGCAAGCAATTGAGGATATTACGACTAACATGCCGAATATAATGGTTTTTGTGCCCGATGAGCAGTATTTTTGGATGTTTACTATCATTGCGCCTAATGATTTTGATCAATGATTAATACATCGTGCTCAAGTATCACTCCACAAGTGCCCAAGAGTTGGATGGCCTGTAAAGCAAGACAACAGCATGTCGAGAAATCAGTTTACACTCTGTGCACACGATTGACACCTTTTCCGCCCGTAAGCATCTAGCTTGCCAGTTGAATTGTGAAAAAGGATTTGAACTTCAAGGACCATCCTTAGGGTCGGCATGCGTTTTGCAGAGTGCGCGCAGGGCCTTCCATTTGGGGAGAGTCGATTAGCGAGGGAGAGTTATGTTTAGAGGAAAGACGTCAATTTTTATGAGCGATACGACGCCCACAGGCTCAGCCGGCACTGATGCAGCATCGACCGTTGAGGCCGGTGGAATTACAACGTCAGACGGCCTCAAAATTAAAACCCTTCCCCCGAGTGTGGTGAAGGATATTGAGCAAAAGAATATTGCTCGTCGTTTAGCTGGGTTGTCTCCTATTGTTATCAAAGTTCGGCGCTGCATTGCCTGTGGCGCACCCTTTGAATCTGCTGGCAATCGGACTTGCGGCTGTTCGAGTCGAACTGCTGGAACAATCGCTGGTCGCGAGATTATTTGATTTTGTTCCTCAAGGCTGGGCAGAATTTGCCCGATACCCCATTCGTAAGGATGGGGTTTTTTTATGGTTCAAAGTGTTTCGGCCAACCGGACACCCTACAATGTGCGCTATAGAACTTCGGACGGTGAAGTGAAAACCATCCGACGCGTACCTCCGCCTAAACTCCACGACATGATGCCAGACGACATGGTGACTATTTCACAAAAGCGAAGTGATAATTGGGACAGCGGGGAAGAAGTAAAAGTAGTTGGTGTGAATTCCAGGCAGCCCAATACGTTGTGGGTGGAAAAAAGCGATGGACGTAGAACATTTCTTTCGTACAGCGACGTGAAAGCGCAAAGTAAGGGTGAATCAGATGTTCAATTCGCTGAAGAAATTCGTGAACGTAAAAAAGATCCGATAGGAAGCGACTATCTTCTGTGGCCTTGAATTTGTGTTGCAACTAATCCGCTAGGAATTTTCTTTTCTGCCCACCCATGCTCTTGTCCGGCGTACCATGGATGATTCAGGAAGAGCTTGTGCACCCTGGGATAATGGTGCGTGGGTAATGATGGAAATAAGTGATGTAATAAGTGATAAGAGTCGTTCCTTGGGAAGATGATCCAATTCAAAAAACGTGTGGGCAGTATGTGATTTCTGCTCCGTTCTAGTATTTCCTGCTTGTGGTAGAGAAAAAGATGATCTGAAGCATCCGATATTAGCTTCAACCAGTGATAAGACGTCAAATAAGGCAGTAAGAAATAGAAAAACGCGATCTCTCGAGTGGCCGAAAATAAAAGAGTTGAAAGCAGACCCGTGAGGAGTAAAGCCCTCACGAGATTTGTCCATAATGGAATAGATTTTGTCCAAAATACCGGCCGGAGCATTGAGAACCAGAGTGGCACGAGAGTGAGACAGCAGAACACGAGTCGAATCAAATGCAGCGGTTTGTTCTTTGAACTTGCAAGAAATACGCGCCTTGATTTGAAATCCAAATCTCTATCTGGGTTGCCGAGATACGCATGATGGCTCACATGTTGAGCCAAATATTCTGGAAAAGAACTGAAATCGAGTGCTGAAATAAAATGTCCAAAGAGAGTGTTATGCTCTGCCTTATGAACAAAAATTCCATGCGCACATTCGTGCATCATGTTTCCAAGAGCTCGCCATCGGGTGCCGATGAATACAAGAGCAGAAAACTTAATTAAAATTTCGTAATTGGGATGATGCAGGCACAGTGCTTCGGAGAGATAAATTGCCATTGACCATGAAAACAGAGCTGCAACAATAGAGAAAAGGCCAGCGGAAGAAGACTTCCGTGACCTGAATTCGCTAACAAGCAGAGAGTTCAACTCAGAGCGAATTGAATTCACTCAGTACCTTTCATCACCTCTTGAGGCCAATAATTTCCTCAAGCATGCTGTCAGAAGTTGTAATTGTTTTCGAGTTCGCCTGAAAACCACGCTGGGTCGTGATCATGTCTACGAACTGGCTTGCAAGGTCAACGTTAGACTCCTCGAGAGAGGCCGAATAAACTGCACCACGCGTACCTGTTTGCGGAACACCCACGCTGGGTTCACCCGAGCGATATGTTTGGCCGTAGCAGTTTTGTCCTGTCTTCTGCAAGCCCGCGGGGCTTGGGAAGGTGGCTAACGCAATGGCACCCAAGCGTCGCTCCAAACCATTTGTATATACGGCGCGAAGGTTACCTTCCTGGTCAACTTTCAGCGATTTGAGATAACCAGCCTCAGAACCGTTCTGTGAGTGATAAAGCGTGGATGAGCGGGTTGCCAAGCTCGTTGAAGTGCTCTTACCCACACGTCCGTTTTCGTCTTCCATCGCACCGAAGTTGAACTGGATTTTTTGCGGCGCAGCACCGTTCGCAAATCGAACCTCGTGAGCATCGGATTGCTCCATGACGTCAACATAGCTCGGTTTGCCTTCCTTCGTGCGGAAGTCCATTATCGGCTTACCGTTGTCGTCAAATGCTAACTTACCTCGGCCAATGACGTGAGGGAGTGGTTTACCCATTTCATCAAAGGCAGGAACATCCTTAATTTCTGCCCCGTCAATCGTTGCATACCAGTTCCAGGAGTTTGTTTGTTCTTTATCTTTTGCGAAGTAAACCGTTGCTTGGTGCGACTGACCAAAGTTGTCGTAAACTGTTACAGTTGAAGCGTAGTTTGAAGTTTCGTTTGCTTTGCGTGGGTCGAATTCTTCAACAAGAACTGGCTCACGCAAGTCAAGGTTAACGTTCATTGTAACTTTCGTACTCGGAACGGGTGTGATTGAGGTCGTACTAATCTGCATGTCTTGCATACGAGTTTCGAGCTTGCCGTC
>CAIZJW010000277.1 GCA_903933385.1 uncultured Silvanigrella sp.
GATTCGGACTTTTTGCCAAACTGGTGGAGTTCTACGCTTCGAAAAAAACTATTGAGTGCAATTTCAACAAGACGTTCAAAACGACTTGCGAGCGCATCGTAAGGCTCCATGGCAATAGAGTCATTCAGCATAGATTTTACCAGCGGCGGCAAACGAGTGAGTGAGTCACTTACCCGCGCATACGAGCTTAGAAGCCTTTCGTAGTCAATCTGAAGGAGGTTCATTAATCACAAACGTTGTTATTTAGGGCCTTGGGTTTTGCTCGTCGTGCGACCAACGGAAGTCCCCTTGCGGGACAGAGCGCGACGGATGGCGGAAGCTGCAATTCATCGTCGTCGACGAGCATCTGCCGCTTGTCCCTGTGCGACAATTTGTCGTCACGTTTCCAGTTCAATTGCGCCTGTGGATGGCTCGTTCAAAATCACTCTGCGCAAAGGTGTGTGAGAAGGTTTGTGCAGAGCTCACCGCACATCTGCAGCTCACAGCAGGCAGCGGGCAGCAGGCATGGAAAGAGGCCTTTCGGGACTGGTTGTCTTCATCCAAAGATTCGGCAGTGCAGCAAATTTAAATATCCATTTTCAGTGGGAGTTGCAGTCGCAGTTGGCGGGGGTTTTATCTCGGCTTGTATTGGCGGTGAAGAGACAGAGCGCTTTATGTTGCAGCAGCTTGGGGCCGCTGCCTAGGCGACAACAATACAGAAAGCGAGCTGGAAGAACTCTTTCCTGCCAACGATGCGGGCATCTTGCTGACTCCTTCACGGCATCAAGCAAACCGTCCTCGCGACCATGTGCCACAGCCGTTCGCTCTTCGACCCGTTCAGCGATTGACTTACAATCCCAACTTTGATCAGATGATTACTGATTTGGTAGATTGGCTGAAAAGGTAATATTTTGTGTGTTTAGTATTGATGTGATCTCAGCAGAAGGTTGCAGTAGATTTTTTTTGCAGAAATTCGCAATATCCACTTGTCGGTCAGAGAGGCTGTCGGACCATCCAATGTCCACCAAGATCCACCGAAGTCTCTGGAGATCCACGGTCGCTGGTCGCAAATTGGTCGCATTTGCGATCAAGGCGAGGATTGTGATCAAAAATTGTTGCAGCCATGAAACGACACAAATAGGAGCGCAACAGCCCTAACGCGGCTGCACTCGGCCTCGTTCACAAGGTTGCCGCTCAACCCGGCGGGAAGGTTGACACCGACAAACCCTTGGTTTGAGATTTCCTCTATAAAGTACACAGAATGTTTCTCGTGAAAGACATTCTACACCAATGGTTTGACTTATCTGATATGGAGAACATATAATGTTACATATGAAAGAAAAAGCAAACTCAAACATCCTAAACCCCTCGGCAACCAGCCGCCTGTTATTAACACTCCGGCCCGGCGAGGTTGTGACACCTGATCGTCTTCGAGCGCTAGGAGTCTCCGCAAGACTTTCAACCCATCTCAAAAACTCGGGCGTGCTTTCTTCGCTGGGTGTTGGAGCCTTTGTGCGTGGACACGAGGAACCAAGTTTTGCTTCCGCGGTTCAGGCGCTTACGCAGCAGCTAAAGCTGCAGTTGCATATTGGAGGCAGAACGGCGCTAGAGCTTCAGGGTGTCTCCCAATATTTGACCATGGGAAGTGGCCAAACGGCGTGGATATTCAGCACAAAAAAAGCAAAGTTTCCACTTTGGTTTGCCAAGCAACAATGGGGCGCAACGCCGCGGCTCGTGCAAACAAAATTTTTGAAGCAGTGCACCACCGCCAATTTGCGTACCGTTCTCGTTGATGGATTTGAGGTTCCAGTATCCCGCAGAGAGTTGGCAATATTGGAAACAATATTTCTCATAGGAAAGAGCCACCGATTTGAAGAGGTCGATGAACTCTTTGAAAGCCTTACGACTCTTGATGCTTCGGTTCTGCAAACACTTCTCGAAAATTGCCAATCCATTCGCGTGTGCAGAATTTTTCTTTTCCTCGCACACAAACACGCGCACCCTTGGATAAATGGAATTAACGAATCGAAAATCGACTTGGGTCGAGGGAAACGAGCTGTTGTGAAAGGCGGGAAACTCGATGCTCGCTACCAAATTACCGTTCCTGTGAGTGAGGTAGAGCCCGATGTCTAACCCGTTTGGCAACGCCTATGAACAGCAAGTGCGTTTGCTGTTGGAAGTTCTTCCCATCTTAAATAGGCATCCGCAATTCGCGCTGAAAGGCGGAACGGCTATCAATCTCTTTGTGCGGAATTTTCCACGACTCTCGGTTGATATCGATCTTGCTTATCTGCCAATAGCATCGCGATCCGATTCGGTTGCCGGCATCAACAACGCTTTGCGTCAAATCGCTTTGGCCATTCCCAATGCGATTTCGAATGCCATGGTAAAGGCCACAAAACCCTTTGACTCCGGAAAAGAGATCAAACTCCTCGTTGAGCTGAGCAACATTATAATCAAGATTGAGCCGAATTACATTCTTCGCGGCACCGTTTTTCCTCCGACGGCAAGGAGTCTTTCGCAAGAATGTGCTGAGCATTTTGGTATTTCACTCATTGCCAATATTGTGAGCACTGAAGACCTTTATGCGGGAAAGATCTGCGCAGCACTTGATAGACAGCACCCCCGCGACCTTTTTGATATTCACTTCCTTCTCCAAAATGAAGGAATCACAGAAGGGATTCGACAAGCATTTCTTGTGTATCTTATGAGCCATAATCGGCCAATGAACGAACTTCTGAATCCCAATTGGCAAGATCTCGCCAGAATATTTGAGACAGAATTTCTGGGAATGACAAAGGAAGCGCTAACGCTCGAAGAGCTCAAAGCAGCCGGCATTCGTCTTGTTGCTACTTTGAGACGAGACCTTACCCATAGCGAGCGGAAATTTTTGATTGATTTTAAAAACGGGAATCCCAACTGGGAGCATTTTTTCAAGCCCGATGTACAGAATTTTCCCGGGATTCTTTGGAAGCAAAAGAATTTGAATGCAATGCCGTTCGAGAAAAGAAGGCAGGCAGTGCAAAGACTGGAGGTTCTGCTCTTTTGAGTAGAGGCGTGTTTGCATACGTCCATTTGTTTAGCGAGAGGAGAAGTGAGTGACAGATAAAATTCACAGCTGGCGTAAATGCCCCTTGGGCCAGCATTGGCGGAACGGTCATCCCATGCGCACTCCTTCCGGGAGAATTGTTCAGCGTCGGGGCGGTTGCGTTCATAACCCTTCGGGAAAAGAACAAATATATGCAGACGAGACGCAGATGACAGATACAACGCGTAAGATATATTGAGTGATGAAGATGGCGAAATAAAAGATCACCTCGTCAATGTTAGCGAAGGGGACTTAAAACATCCTAGTCTAAACATCGCGAGCGGAATTCGGTGGTTGTTTCACAAAAAAGACCTTGCTTCTAAGCGCCTTCGTAGGGACGCTACCTGGGAAGAAAAAATTATGATGTACAAAGGCTACAAGCAGAAGAGTCATCCACAGATGATTAAATTTTTGAAAGTATACCAGGAACTCAAAAAGTGACAAGGAAGCGCACCGTTTTCGTCATTTTCGCATGCATTCTAGCGGGAATTTTTATACGCTTGGGTTGGAGCATCGCTAGGCATTATTTTGTCCTAACATGGCCTGACATTGTGTTTGCTTGGTATGACAACAATCATGTTGAAATTTCACGTCCCGAAACAAATGAGCAATATTATAGCCGGTGGTTCTGTTTTGATGCAAACAACGTCAAAGTATCCGATGCGGTCATTGAGTATGGCACAATTCGTAGCGTGCCACTTATCGACGTCAAAACCTCTGGCATGGGTTGCTAGAGAAACAGAATTCCGTGTGCATTTTTTCCGTGTACTCACAAACCGACGACGACGGCACCGAGGTTCGGTACATTCGGAAAATAAGAACTCGCGCCGGACTTTGGGATAAGTTGGACAAGTCTTACCAGAAGTAGTTTTCCCCTTACGAGATCAAATCTAATCCGGGAGCAAAAAACGAAACCCTCTTTTTAAGCGGGTTTCTCGCGTATCTGGCGGAGAGAGGTGCGCCGCAGGCGCCGATGAAAGGAGGAGATTTAAACGGTGCATCAGCACTACAAATGATGAAGGGGATGGTCCTTCGGAGCCGGCTTTCAGGAGCGGGCTTCAAATCACCGGCAGCTGCAGGGGTCAAAAGGTCTTGTAGTGAGCATGTCGGAAAAGTCGTCTGTAAGACGGCAGATGTGGATTCAAAAGGCGAGCGCAAGCGAACCGACCGAGCAACGCATCGAAACCATGTGTGAGGTCAAAACCAAGAACGCTCTCTCTTCTTGGGACAAGTCTTCCGGATGCTTGATGACTGGGAAGACGACCTCCGGTGTTTAGGGGGCGCGATTTGAATCCGGGCGTTTGTAGTGAACTGCGGGAACCATCGGAGCGGATGTGAAGCTTCATTTTTAAACAAGCTGAATTTATGCTTGCTCAACTACGCATGCGTTTTAAGGCCTGTGGCTTGGAACTTCATCCGCTTAAAACGCGAATCGTCTACTGTCGTGATGGTCTGCGCACTGAATCAGAGCTGAAAGAGTTGGCAAAATCCATCAACCCGACGTTGCGGGGATGGATTAATTACTACGGAAAGTTTTATTCAAGTGCACTGCGTGCAATCGCTCGATACCTGAACGAAGACCTCTCGCGATGGCTGATTCGCAAATATCAAAAGCCTCGTCTTTGACGAGGCGCTGCTTTCACTTGGTTACGATGCGTTTATCAGACATCACCTCAACTGTTTGTGCATTGGGAACGATGGAAGATGGCCTGATGGAAGCGGAGTGAGCCGAGAGGTTCCCGCTCCGTTTTGCGAGGGGCTCGGGGTGAAATTCCCCGGGTCTACTCTCCAGAGAGTTTCGAAAAAGGAACACGATAAGTTATTGGTACTAATATGAAAGTTACTCATATTAAAATCTTGACGGACCATCCAATGTCCACCAAGATCCACCGAAGTCTCTGGAGATCCACGGTCGCTGGTCGCAAATTGGTCGCATTTGCGACTAGGGCCAGC
>CAIZJW010000278.1 GCA_903933385.1 uncultured Silvanigrella sp.
ACACTGAATGAATGTCACTTCCTGAAATGACTTTCGAATGGCTGGCCACAGTCCTTCTCGGGCTTGTGCTGACCTGCGCACCCACCCATTGGGTTTTTTTCCCAGCACGTTTGATCCGAGCAATTCTTTGGATGGCTCTTTTGTCGCTCGGCGCGCCAATTGCCGCGTCTCTGCGTGCCATTTCTATTGCGATAGGCATCATAGCGGCACTGCCTTTGTTCTCTACTCTTTTGCCAGCCTTGGTCTCGGGTGGTGAACTCAGTTCATTTTCATTCCAAGCCCCTATCCTCGTGCTCGTTTTGCTCATTCGGCTACTGCTGCTTCCTGGGGCATCGCTGCAATGGTCAAGAATTCGCGCTTGGGAACAGGAGGTTGTTCGGCGACCAGCCAACAATCCATTCCAGCTCCTCTTTGGGAACGGAGCCGAAAACAATTCGCAAAGTGTTAAACAAAGACTTTGGAGCCTCAGCTTAGGTCTCTCATCTTCTGAGTTCAGCCGGTCTAACTTTTTGGAAGGGATACCCATGAGAGCCTCAGGGCTCTTGCTGCTTTATGCTTCCATCCTGCTGGTGCCCAGCTCGCTAAAGCTGAGCCCTGAAAAACTCCTAGCCATAACGCAGAAAATACAACTACCTGTAAACATTGCTCAAGTAACCATAACAAGCTGCGTCGCTCTCCTTTTTTTCCGATATATTAGAAAGAATCTGAAACCGACCGACCAAGGGGGCCCCGCGCTCACTTCGCTCCCAGTTGGTAAGCGCTATTATATCCTCAGGAAGATTGCCGAATATGGCAGATGGCTTACAAATCCCGGAAATCTCGCGACTCTTTTTATGCAGATCGACCTATTAGCAGCAACCTTCCGAATTACGCTCACTTGAGTGTTATTACCACAAAATCCCCTTTATATATCAACCCTTGCCGAACAAAAAAAAAACTCAACTTGACCGCTTGAAGGGCGCTGTTTTTTTCGCTACGAGCCCAAAACACTGGTGAGCACTGACAACTCTTTTTACAGAGGCTTTTGTAAGTCTCCCAGTCGTTTTGTTGGTGTAAACATCGGTTTTCATTGCTTCCGGTTGTGGCTTTCCGGAGTTGGCACACTGCCTGCTTCACCCCACAGCAGAGCAGTCCTTCACGGGATTGCCAAAGGCCCTGGGCCGCATCCGAAAGCACTTTGGTTGAAGGAGTCATTCACATGGATAACGTCATCAACCTCTTCTCGCGTCGTAGCGCTCCAAAGGCGACAACACAGACGCGAGTGAGTGAGTCGACACAGCAGACCACGTCAGCTGTGATTTTGGGTGACAATAGCTTTATTGATGCCACAGAGCGCAATCGTGCGAATCAACAACGACTTCGCAAAGAACGCGAACAGGCCAATAAGAACGTTTTGAAGAGTTACCGGATTAAATAACGAGATGTCGTCCGGAGATCCGGCTCCGGAACAAACGACTCTTACCGTAGTCTCTGGTTTGGTGGGGTGAGCCATGCAGAATAACAATTTCGAACGCTTTGAAATCAGTCAACCGTCACATCTTGAAGATAACGGTGCAGTGGTGGTGGACCTTCAGGCTTTTCGGATGAAAAAAGCAATGATTGGCGACAAGCGCAGGGGCGTCCAAGACACCTTCAACTTATCTGCCGACAACTCGGTTCCCACCGCTCAATCTGGTCGGCGCGATGAGGAGTTGGCATCTCGGCTTGAAAGAATTAAATCAAGCATTCAACGCATCAACCAATTGATGGCTGACCTCAAAGACGCTAACCAACCATCGCAACCTCGCTGATTTGTTTTGGGCATCTGACCGGGTCGAATTTAGTGGCTTGACCTGTCAGCTCATTTAGTGAAGATGTGAAGACGCAGTTTTCTAAGCTGCGTCTTTTATTTTTGAGGACACCATGTCAGGCATTCCTTTTTATGCAAAACGCTGGGTTTCAGGGGCAACAATGCCAGAAGCCTTGTCACAAACCGCGCTTCTCAATTCCAAAAAAATTTCAGTGACTCTGGATCTTCTGGGTGAAAACATCACCAGCTTGGAACAAGCCAAAGCATGCACTGATGAATATGTAGAAATGCTAAAACAAATTGCCGAAAAAAAGCTCAGCTCACATGTTTCAGTCAAACTCACAATGCTCGGACTCGATGTGAACGAAGACGTTTGCTTTGAGAATCTCAAAAGCATTCTTCAAGAAGCTGATACTCATGGCAATCGCGTTGCTCTCGACATGGAAGGCACCCCATACACAGAGCGAACCATGCGGATTTATGAAGCTGCAGCCCAGCAATTCAAATCTCCCGAAATCGTCCTGCAAGCCTATCTGCACCGCACTGCGAGCGATGTCGAAAGAGTTTTAAAAGCAAATGGACGCCTCAGACTCTGCAAGGGCGCCTACAAAGAATCGGCAGAACATGCGCTGCAAAAAATGCCGGACATTGTTTCCAACTACAAAACGCTTGCCACGAAACTTTTGCGCGAAGCCAACCGCGTCTGTCTTGCAAGCCACGACGACTCAATTATCAATTACTGTAAGCAAGAAATCAAAACCGCGGCAGTTCCAAAAGAACGTTATGAGTTCCAAATGCTCTATGGAATGAGAGCCAAAACTTGGGAAGCAATTGCCAACGAGGGGCACAACATGGCTGTTTACTTGCCCTATGGTGAACATTGGCAAGCTTATTATTCACGCCGTCTGGCAGAGCGTAAAGAAAACATTTTCTTCGTCCTCAAAAACCTCTTTCGCGACTGAATCACTTCTTTTTTCAGCGTCAAAAGCTCCACCCTCTAACAACCGGAAATCTGATACGATCCCCTTGGTTTGACCGGGGGATAAGACATGGAACTCACCAGTATTGCTGGACCCGTTTTCGGAATTGTAGCGGTCTTTGGCACAGCGGCTATCAAAGGCCTCGCCATTTCGGCATTGTGGGGTGGTTCGGCGGCCATGATTGTCGGTGTAGGCACACTCGCTGCCGTAACAACGGCTTACCCAATGGCCGACATGATCCACTCCTTCAAATCTCTTGGTCTCTTTTTAAAGGGACCCGAAATTAATGTTGAACAATTGATTACCGATGTTGAAAGACTCGCTCAACTGGCTCGTAAAGACGGATTTCTTGCGCTTGAAAAAGAAGTCGCAAACCTTCCCGACCACTTCCTTGCCAAGGGCATTCAGATGCTGGTGGATAACACTGAGCCTCATGTGATTCAGGAAGTACTCGAAGGCGAAATAGCGCTCCTTTATGAAGAAGAAGAAATTGCGGCCAAATTCTGGGAAGACGCGGGAGCATTTTCACCCACAGTGGGAATCCTTGGCGCGGTGTTGGGACTTATGGTGGTGATGGCCAACCTCAGCAACCCAGATGCAATTGGTCCTGGAATTGCAACGGCCTTTATTGCCACCATTTACGGTGTGGCGATTGCCAACCTTTTTGCCTTGCCCGCAGGAAAAAAAATCAAACGTATGTGCCACCACAAAAAAATTGCACGCGAAATGGCAATGATTGGGGTTTTAGGGATCGCACAAAGTCATAGCCCGAAGGTTTTGGCTGAGCGTTTGCGCGGAATGCACGGCGGTCACTGAATTATTCTTTGAATGAAGAGAATTTCGACCTTTGGCAAGGTCATTCCGGAATCCACTGAAAGGCTCGCCGATGGCAAAGAAACAAAAATGTCCGGAATTCGAAAACCACGAACGATGGCTTGTGGCTTTTGCCGACATGATGACACTTTTGTTCGCCCTATTCGTTGTTCTCTATGCAATGGCCAATCTCGACAAATCGAAGGCGAAGAAAGTCGAAGTTTCAATTCAAAAAGCTTTTGCTAATGAATTCGACGACGAAACCATGCCAGAGGGTGTCCCGCGTGGTTTCGACATGAAAAAGGGCATTTTCAGATTCTCGAAGGGCAACACCAATCGTGAACAAGTCACAACCCGCACTCGACGCGAAATGGCTGCTATCATCGCAGCCGACTCGCAGCGCATTGAGCGTGAGCTGAGCGAACGACTCTACGGCTCAAAAGATTTTCCACAGGCTCAAAATCAAAAATCAGAAGACCGTGTCGTCTATGTGAATCGTGACAATGACGGAATTCGCGTGACACTTCTGGCACGAAAATTCTTTAATCCAAGCCAAGCCACACTGAACAATGAAGCCAAGGCAGCTCTTGATGGAGTTGCTCTTGCAGTTAAAAATATAGGACGGCAAGTCCGAGTTGAAGGACACACCGACAACCTTCCCTTCAACATGAATGGTATGACAAACTGGGAATTAAGTTCTGCACGCGCTTCGGCGGTGGTGAGATATTTCATCGACAAGCACAAATACAATCCACAAACAATATATGCAGCGGGTTTCGCGGATACGAAACCCGTCGCTTCCAATGCTACCCCCGAAGACCGCAGCATGAATCGGCGGATTGATATCAAGATTCTCTATGACAACCCCACTGATTTTGTTCCTGATGAACCCGCGAGAGAAGGCGAAGACAAATCAAGCGAACCAGAGAACTCAACTGGGGACCAAAAAGAACCCGCGAAACCGTAAGCGCTTTCAGCCTTGATGGTGACGACTGCGCTTTTGCGCTGTGTCTGGTTTTCTTAAAGGGAGCGCAGCAGTGGGTCGCGCTTCCAACTCCCGAGGCCGTTTCGGAGTTGCTGGCACTCCAGTCACAACAGTGTTGGAATCAACATTCCTTGCAACTACAGCACCGGCTCCCACCTTGGCCTCTTCACCTATGATGACCGGCCCCATAACAGTTGCACCGGCACCCACGATAGCTCCTCGCTCGATGATCGGATGTCTGCGTCCTTCACGCGCTCGAGCGCTCCCGAGAGTCACATTTTGATACAGTAAAACATCGTCGCCAACGATTGCCGTTTCACCAATCACTGTTCCCATACCGTGATCAATCACGACCCTCCGCCCCAGCTCTGCGCCTGGATGTATCTCGACGCCTGTGAGAAACCGACCGAATTCAGAAATCACTCGTGCAGGGAATTTTACATCCATTTGCCAGAGCGCATGCGAGCACCTATGCATCAAGACAGCCTTCACGCCAGGATAAAGGCAAAGAACCTCCAAATTAGAACGGGCAGCCGGATCTTTTCCCCGAACCGCCTCTGGGAGCTCGCGGATGTCATTCATCAAAGCATTCAGCCCATCGACAAGATATCTGCTTTTTTGGAGAAAATTCATGTTGAAATCCTTGCCCTGAGTTGAAGATCGCGAATAATGAGCGTAATTTGGGAGCCTGAGGCATCTCAAGGTCTCTTTGCAACAATCATGAAACGACTGCCCTTGCTTTGACGAGGAAAAAATACGCCTATGAGTCGTAATTCCATCAAGATTCTTCCCTCCACAAGAGATTTCCGTGCATTGAATTTGCGCATGACTGCTTTTGCGGTCGCATTATTGTGCACGGGCTGCATGACATCAAAGCGCGAAGAAGAAATGCAAACACAAATAAAAGCATTCGAGTTGCGCATTGTTGAAATGGAGAAACAAGTTCAACTCCGCGATCGTACCGTGGATGCGGTCAAAGACTCCTCCGACGAATCGACGCGGAAATATCTCACCGCAAAGAGCGACCTTGATGAAGTGAAGCGCCAAATGGCCATGACTCAAGGCGCCATCGATGAGCTTAGAGTTAAATTTTCTCGCGTTCAGGATGGAAGCACCAGCAGTGGTCTGAATGCTAAGCAACTCAACGATGACACAACCTCAACCCGCTTCAATGACCTCGAAGACTGGCAAAGTAAAATTGAAAAAAGGCTCACCAAAGCTGAGCTCATTGCCAAATCATCACAGGATCTCGTGGTCAAACCCAAAGTCACTTTGACAGTGAAGTCACCCACTGAGCTCGCAAAAGTACTCAGCGGTGCGTATGCCCAGAAAGACTATCCAAAAGTCGTAAAACTGGCCTCAAACGTCATCAACAATTCGAACTCCGAGCCCATGAAAACTTTGGCAATGGAGTTTCGCGCTGAGGCTCAATTTCAGCTCCAAAACTACGACAAAGCAGCCATCGATCTCATGGAGATAATAGAGAAATATCCAACCTTCGAAAGAAAACCTCGAGCTCTCTTGCTCGCTGGTGATAGCTGCGTGTATCTGAAGCAGCTTCGAGCCGCCAAGGCCCTCTATTCCGAGTGTGTGCGGATGTTCCCAGACCGCGAGGAATGCAAGGCATCCAAAGAGCGACTCGCACGATTGGGAGTCTAAGTGTCCATTCTGACCCTGTTAGCCGTAGAGACATCTTGCGATGAAACCTCGGTCGCCATAGTTCAAGCTGAGTTTTCAACAGGGCACTGGCAATCAGATCTCCCCACCAAAATTCGCGTCCTTGCGCATATCGTTGAAAGCCAAACCTCGCATGTTGTTTTTGGCGGTGTTGTGCCAGAGGTCGCAGCGCGCGACCATCTTTTAAAAATCACCCCGCTCGCTCAGCAAGCACTCTTAGAGGCGAAAATCCAAATTGCGTCCATTGATGGCATTGCCGTAACACTCGGCCCAGGATTAATTGGCGCACTCATGGTCGGCGCTCTGTTTGCGCAAGGACTCGCAACCGCTCTCAATAAGCCACTCATTGGCATCAATCATGTCGATGCTCATCTTGCCCCGGCATTGATGCTTGAAAAATTCAATCCAAACCTTGACGTTGGAAGTTGGTTACAAGTTCAAGCACCAACCTTTCCTGCTCTCGCACTCACGGTGAGCGGTGGTCATTGTCACTTGAGCCTATTAAAATCATCGAGTGAGAGGGTCTTGCTCGGATTCACGGCAGACGATGCTTGTGGCGAAGCCTTCGACAAAGTTGCAAAACTCTTGGGCCTTCCTTATCCCGGTGGTCCACATCTAGAAACCCTCGCTCTTGGCGCAACTGCGAGCACTCATCCCTTCAAATTCCGAGCTATCCTTGCCGACAAAACCAACCGTCATGGTTTTAGTTACAGCGGCCTCAAAACACAGGTGCTCGATGCTGTAAGAAAACAGTTGGGGAATCCCACTGGCAAAATTCAAGGCGCAAGCCTCAATGAAGATGTTAAAGCAGCAATTGCTTTCGCCTTCCAGGAGGCGGCGATCGGCCAACTCATCGATAGACTCAAAAATGCTTTAGAAGATTTCGAAGGTATTCAATCAATCGTAGTAGCAGGCGGAGTCGCGGCTAATAAAATATTTCGCGCTCGACTTGCAGAGCAAACTCGACTCGAAGTTCGATTCGCACCCACGAGCCTATGCTCAGACAATGCGACAATGATTGCCTTGCATGCTTTTGTGCCTGGAATGAATCTCAATTCCCCTCATCCGTTCTCACGCTATCAGCACCACTGAAGAGATCAAAGCTATGAAAAACAGCAATAGAATGGCCCGCGGAGAGAGTTTTTCCTTCGAGCTGGAAACCAAAAAAAATCTCGGTCAGAATTTTCTAACCGATCAAACAATTCTCGCTCAAATAGTTTCACGCGCTCAGTTGCATGCGGACGTTTCGCACAAATTTTGCGTTGAGATTGGACCAGGCTCCGGTGCTCTCACCCGCAAACTGCTTGAGGCAGGCTGGACTGTTCACGCAATCGAAAAAGATCCAAGAGCCGTGCAGGGCTTGAGGACTAGTTTGGGAGAAGAGTTTCCAGGCAAGCTCACTGTCACCGAAGCAGATATCCTTCGTTTCGATACAATGGAACTCTTTTCAAGAGCCTCTTCCCAAGCTTTGTGCATTGGAAATATTCCCTACTACATTACAAGTGACATCTTGTTCTGGTTTCTGCAAAGAGAGAAAAATTTCTCGGCAGGAATCTTCATGGTTCAGAAAGAGGTTGGAGACCGCCTCGCTTCAAAGCCAGGTCACAAAGATTACGGTCGACTGACCGTCAGAATGCAACTTGCTTGCGAGGTAGAGCAAGTTCTCGTTGCCCCGGCAAAAGCATTCGTTCCACCACCCAAAGTGGACTCTGCCGTCGTTGAGCTCGTGCCCCACAAGATTTCGCTTTTGAAAAATGAAGAAACTGAGAAATTTGAAAAGTTCACTGCAATGCTTTTTAGCGCCCGCAGAAAAATGCTTCGCAAAACTCTTCAGCAGGCCTCGCATGAACTCTTCGGAGCCGGCTTGAGTGAAGAAAGATTTCTGAGTTTCGCTGACAGTGCATCGGAAAAACTAGGGGTGGCTTTCACGCAGCGCCCTGAAGAACTTTCGCCCCCACAGATCCTCGAGTTATTCCGACTTCTCAAGGCAGAACGCTGATTGACAAAGGCTGAGAATATTCGGCGCCATTTTCGAAGCGAACAACCACGCGACCATCGTGCCGCCCTTCCGTTGCATCATCTGAGACAACAACATTCAAAGATTTCCCCTGAACCGAGGAGTCTTTCAAGCCTGCACTGCTGCTCACAAATTCAACGGAACGCATGAGCCCCATGGTCCGAGTGTCAACTGTAAATGGCAATGCAATGCGAGCCGAACCGCCCTTTTGAAGAGTCAGAGGTTCTATTTTCTTTGAAAAAACCTCAACCCGAGTCGAAATAGTTGAATCGCCGGCTTCTGATTCATCGGAGCTGTTCGAGCGTACAGAGCTCAACGACTTCGCGCTCAACGCCTCGCTTTCGACACGTTCCGCTTTTAATTTGGGACTTTGCAGCACGGGAGACGATTGCTCGCCACAGGATGCGAGGAATCCTGAGCTCACGCTCATAATAAAACTCAGCTGCACAGCAACGCGATTGATGCGAACGAACATCGTGATCACCAACCACCTCCTCATTATTATTTATCTTGTCGGATTCATTTAGAAATTAGTTTAATTTTTTTATTCAGCCAAACTATCTAACCCACTTGACCTCAGGCCAACTGACGGTCACAATTGAACAAAATTGCGGAGTCACCAATGAAGAAATCCCTCGTTTCCAAAGGCCCAACGCTGTGGTTGCTCCTCTCCCTCACCGCTGTTCAAGGGGTTTCAGCGAATCCTCCTATCGCATCCCAGAACGCGCCGGCACAAAGCAAAACGGACGTTGGCAAAGCGCAAGCACCCGCACGAGCTGAAACACCCGCTGAGGCATTAGAATCTAGAAATAAAAAGTTTCAATCACTTGAATCTTTTACACGTGTACTCAATTTGCTCGAAACAATGTACGTGGATGAGAAATCAGTCGCAAGCGATGCTCTGGTTGAAAAAGCTCTCAAGGGAATGGTTGGCTCTCTCGATCCTCACACCGCATATCTTCCAGCCCAGCAACTCCGTGAACTCACGAATGACACATCAGGAAAATTTGGCGGAATTGGGGTTGTACTCACGCAACAGAACGGCCGGCTAGAGGTGATCGAAGTTGTACCTGAAACTCCAGCAGCCAAAGCCAAAATTCAACCCGGCGACGTTATTGTGAGTGTTGATTCTATTCAGATTACAAAAACTAACATTGACGAAGTACTTAATAAGTTGCGTGGTTTGCCCGGATCAAATGTTAAACTCGAAATACAGCCAGCTCCAGAAACGATTGCCGGAAAAACGGTTCGACCTAAAAACCGCATGCTGCAGATTGTTCGTGAAATCATAAAGAGCACGAGTGTCGTTCATCAGTCGTTATCAAAAGGCTACGCATACGTGCGTGTTGGAGTGTTTCAAGAGGACACAAGTGAGCAGGTAGACAAAGCACTCCGGCTTTATGAGTCTGAAAACAATGGCAAGCTCAACGGTGTGGTTTTAGACTTACGAAGCAATCCCGGTGGTCTTCTTGATCAAGCGGTTCGTGTCACAGATCTCTTTTTGGACGCCGGAATTATTGTTTCAACCGTTGGCCGCGATCGTGCTCGGCAGGAAGTTGAATACGCAACAAAACGCCAAACTCATCCCTACATGCCCATGGTGGTCTTGGTGAATGAAGCTTCAGCGAGTGCATCCGAAATTGTTGCTGGTGCTCTTCAAGATCACAATAGGGCATTGATTGTTGGGATGCCCACGTTCGGTAAAGGAAGCGTGCAGTCTATTATTCCACTACCAAATGGCGCAGGGCTTAAAATGACTGTGGCTCGTTACTACACTCCTAATGGAAGAAGTATTCAAGCAAAAGGCATCACGCCCGATGTCACACTGCCCGCGAATCCGAACGCCCGCGCTGCGGCAGGACTCAAATCTCAAATGGTGGGTAGCACTGACGTCCTCAAGGAAGAGGAAGCACAAACTCCAACTCCCCCCAAAGGAAGCCGCAAAGAAGTTGACCTCGAAGGTCATATTGAAGCTGCCGATCTCAGCAACTCATCCGCTAACCTGGGATTTGCGAGCGACATAGACAAGTGGCCAAACAATCTTAAAAACGACTACCAGCTCAAGATGGGCTACACCTATCTCCGCAGTTGGTCGCGCTTCGCGCAAAATTAAGTCAGTCGTTCTTTAACTCGCCACGTGGGGTTGGACCAACATCTCGGGGCTTTGGTCCCTCAAGATTTTTTTGATTTTCGTTTTTTGCCAGTTCGCCCTCTTGCCGAACCCTCTGTGGATTCGGTTGTGGACGTGTTGCATCGCCTTGTGCGCGAGGGGAACTTCGTTGCGGGCGTGGACCTTCGCTTTGCGGGCGTGGGCCACCGCTTTGCGGGCGTGGACCATCGCTTTGTGGACGTGGACCATCGCTTTGTGGGCGTGGACCATCGCTTTGTGGACGTGGACCATCGCTTTGTGGACGTGGACCATCGCTTTGCGGGCGTGGACCATCGCTTTGTGGACGTGGACCATCGCTTTGCGGACGTGGACCATCGCTTTGCGGACGTGGACCATCGCTTTGCGTTGATGCTCCCTCAAATCGACTTTTCTGTCCTTCAGGAGCCTCTGCACGACGCGGA
>CAIZJW010000279.1 GCA_903933385.1 uncultured Silvanigrella sp.
ATGGGTTTTGTTTTTGCCATGATGGGATTCCTCGGATGCAATCAAATTCTAATGCACACTATCGTGGCAAAAGAACAACGCGCAAGCTCTCTCGAGAAATCGGGCCTAAATTCAGGCAGACTGTGAAATTTTCGGTTCCAGCTCTTGTGGGGCTGCACCCTCTGGAGTCTCATTTGATTGGCTCGGCTCAGTTGTTTGAGCGGCTTCCTGCGCATTTCTTCGCACCATGACAAGAGTCATGTCGTCCTTCAAATCGGGGGCATCAACGAATCCGTGCTTGTTTATGCGCAGCTGGTTCACCAGCATCAACTCAGGCCTGCTAGCTAAGCCTGCAATCACTTTGCGCTTAATCTGGGCTGCCCAACTTGAGACCGTTGCCCGCAGCGGCACAACACCATCGGAATAGAGAACAATAAGCTCATCACCCGAAAGAGTTTCAGTTTTGGCATTCCAAATGATATCGCCCATGACATCACCGCCAAGCCGTTCTCCCTGGGTTGTGAAATATCGAAAAGTTTTCTGCCCAATCACCAAAATCCCAGGATGTCCCGCAGAAGAAAAAGTGATCTCATTTCGCGTTGGATCAAAAAGTGCAAAAATCGCTGTGCAATTTTCATTTTCTCGTAAAGCCTTTAAACCCAAATGAATGCCATACGGCGCCCGCTTAAGTTCTTGCTGTTTTGCATCGGGAGTTTCAGGAAAGCCCGAAGCTTGAAGCCGTGTGCACCAGAGTCCCCAGTGCGAACAAATGACACTTGTTGCCAAAGAAGAGCCTACGCCATGCCCCGTTACGTCTGCCACGCACACGGCGAGCAAGGTTCTACCATCTGAAAAACTCAACTCTCGAATGTCGAACCAGTCACCGGCCAACGCTTCTGCCGGCAAATACATGGCTCGCCAGTGCCAAGAAGACGTGGTTGTGCGAAGGCTCGGCAGCATGCGCGCCTGCACTTCTCGGCCAACATTTAATTCCTGTTCAATAAGTGCTTTTGTCGCCATATCACGACCAAAGGTCAGCATTTTCTTTGCCGTTGAACCAACCTCAAGCAGCGCTGCCGTCATGAGAGATGGCATGAGCAGCATATTCTTCCAATCGAGACGACTTTTCAGTTCAGAATCTGTTGAATGGATGCCAACAAGGTCACGAACATTCACCCAACCATGAATGGCAAAGGCAATGCACACAATCGCAAGGCGCGTCACAACAAGCGCAACGCTCACTCGACTGTAGGATTCAGGGTTGCCAGCCTTAGTTTCAGGCGTTGGAGGATTACGGAACCAATCATAGGCTGCGTAACAAATCACCCCGAAGCAGGAAAAAATTGCGAGGGAGTCTCCCCACAGATCGCTCGTCGTTGAATAACTTGTGTCAACCAATTCCCCCAGGCCAAATAAAGCCCCCATAACGGCAACAAACAACCAACGTTGTGAAAGTTTAATTCGACGAACGTTCAAGCCCACTATTGTGGCAGTAAAGAGAAGAAGAAATGCAAATCCGGTTCCGACAGAAATGAAATAAATTTTCTTTTCAATGATTGATGCCATAGAGGCTTCCATGCGGAAACCAATGTAATCATGAATTGCTCTCGATGCTGCGTAGAGCGAAAGGTACGACATCACCACGCTGTGGTCGAGAATAATGGCAATGGCTGCAAGCACCACGGGCAATCCCAATTCGAGTTGCCGAGCCAAACTCGACGCCTCTTTCTGCATTCCCATCAAAGCCAAAAATGAAGCCACCTGGTTTGGTCTGACAAAATGCGCGGGAATATCGGACGGGCCAAAATAGGGTAAATTGTGAATTCCAACGAGAAGTTCAAAACCTTTAGCATCGAGAAGATCTTCGCGCTCTAATGTAAAAGTTGTATCAGCACCAAATCCAGACTGAAGAAGCAAATGATGCCTTGAGGTTGAAAGATAGGTTCCATGGTGAACATTGCGGGGCAAAGCCAGCACAGTGTTCGGCTTTTGCTTCACCCAATCTCGGTCGGTACTGCTCAGTTCATAGCGCACCTGGGCCCAGTTGGCTTGAAGGCTCTGTCCGCGAGAATCTCTGATTTTGGGTATATTATTGATGTTGGCTCGGAATGTGGATTGAACAAGTGGCTTGCTCTCTTTGTCACGATCACACTTGCTCACATCAAGATCAAAAGGACGCGGGCACAATAGGTATGTGATTTGAACTTTTTCGAGCGGTCGCACATCACCCGATTGCAAGAGAGTCTCGAGGTTAGCTTTAACATCGTTGCGCTTCGCCTGTTCGTTGAGCTGGTTTGCAAACATTCCAACGCAAACGATCAATGCAAAATACAACACCGCTCTGAAGATGTGGTGCTGCACCTTGAAACTGGGCATCAGCTTTTGCAACAAGCTCACTGCCATGAGACCTCCCCACAGGAGGTATCGGCAAGATTCACGATCCGAATGCTGCAAATATTTCCGGCGCAGAGAAGTTCGCAGACACCCCAGACAACAAAAAGGGAACCGCCCAATTCAACTCGGGCGATTCCCTTTTTTTAAACTTCCGACCAAAAAACAGAAATTACTTCTTTTTCTTAGCAGGAGCTTTCTTAGCAGGAGCCTTCTTAGCTGTGCGAGCGCCTTTCTTTGCGCCTGTCACTTGCTCTTTGAGAGACTTAGCAGGACGGAAAGCAATCTTCTTAGAAGCAGGAATGCGAATTTCTTCGCCTGTTTGTGGGTTACGACCCATGCGTGCCGCGCGATCTTTCACTTGAAGGATGCCGACTTTGTCGATGCGGAGCTTACGGCCGTTCGTAACTTCACTCTCAACTGTTGCCAAGAAATCAGCAATGACTTCCTTGGTAACTTTCTTAGGGAGTTGTGTGAACTTATCAGCAACAGCAGCGATCAGTTGACTGGTAGAAACAGTGGTGTTCTTTGCCATGTGGCGAATCCTTTCATGAAAAGAAACGAGTGACAGATATGACCGAGGGTTGATTACAACCCAAGCATTAAATCGGAATTTTACACATGCCTGCCTGAAAATAAACAAGAGGCCCTTTGCAAAGTCAAGTGTCCCAAGCGAAATTTGTATTTTTAAAATGGGCCGGGCATAACTCTCTGCACCGCAGGCCCCCCTCAAGGGCCAACCCGGCTTTGGTCATTTTGCAAAAAGGGAGGCTCCCGTATGTCGAAAATAATCAGCATCAACGCAAGACAAATCCTTGATTCACGCGGCAATCCAACCGTTGAGGTTGACGTCCACACTGAGGACGGTGTGGTTGGTACCGCCAGCGTGCCTTCAGGCGCAAGCACGGGAGAGCACGAAGCGTGCGAACTTCGTGATGGCGACAAATCTATTTACCTTGGCAAGAGCGTCCTGAAGGCTGTTCAGAATGTTCATGATCATATTGCCCCCATCCTCGAAGATGAAGTTGATGTAGGCGAACAACTAGCTATCGACCGTCTGATGCTCGAAATCGACGGTACACCTAACAAAACCAAATTGGGTGCAAATGCGATTCTCGGCGTATCAATGGCATGTGCGCGAGCTGCTGCAATAGAAGCTGGGTTGCCACTCTATCAATACTTGGGCGGAAGCTTCGCACGCGAACTGCCCGTTCCTCTCATGAACGTTATCAATGGTGGTGCACACGCTGACAACACAGTTGACTTTCAAGAGTTCATGCTCGTTCCGCATGGCTTTCAAACCTTCTCGCATGCCCTGCGTGCAGGAGTCGAAATCTTCCACACTCTAAAGAAGGTCCTCAAGGACAAAGGACTCAACACAGCTGTTGGTGACGAAGGTGGATTCGCTCCCAACCTCGCCAACAATGAAGAGGCTCTTTCTCTGTTGTGCCAGGCCGTAGAAAAGAGTGGCTACAAAATAGGCGATCAAGTTTCATTTGCACTCGACGTTGCAGCAAGCTCGTTCTTCAACAGCGGCAAATACAACCTTGAAGGCGAAGGAAGCCAAAAGAACTCCGATCAAATGATCGAAATGTATGCTTCGCTGTGCAAGAAGTATCCTATCGTGAGCATTGAAGACGGACTCGACGAAAACGATTGGTCTGGCTGGAAGAAACTGACCGATACCTTGGGCCAAAAAACCCAGTTGGTAGGCGATGATCTTTTCGTTACTAATCCGAAGCTCCTCGCTCGTGGAATCGAGACTCACACCGCAAACTCCATCCTCATCAAACTGAACCAGATCGGTTCAGTGAGCGAGACACTGGAAACAATCGAGCTTGCGAAGCGTAATGGCTACACAACAATCATTTCGCACCGCAGCGGTGAAACCGAAGACACGTTTATTGCCGATTTGGCGGTCGCAACCAACGCCGGGCAAATCAA
>CAIZJW010000280.1 GCA_903933385.1 uncultured Silvanigrella sp.
AGCGCAGGAAATCGTCCGAGTCGGCCGTGACAATGCGGGTCAAAAGGTGAACGGTCGCATGCTCAGCGTCTCTTTAGGCCAATCGGAATCTGCAGGTTTGGTTGTTGAAATTTCTAATTAGTTCGGTGAGTTGAAAAAAAAAACCTCAGTTCTTCTCCTTTCACGCCGATTCTCCCGATATAGAGCCTTAAGAGGAGACCGGGATGAATCTCAAAGCGCCGCCGATACGCGAGGAAACTCGCAATCGCTGCGTTGTTGTTCCGCTGACAAACGAGCTTTCGCAAAAGCTCGTCAGTGTGAGTCTTGAGCATTTTCACTTTTTGTTCGACGTTCAAAAAGTCGATTTCAGCCTTTTCGTTGTTGTCGAAGGATGGCTCGTAGAATTCATCAAAGCCAAGGAGTTCAGCAAAGAGCTTCTCGACGAAGTCTGGTCGGCCTGTTTGAAACCGAAGGGTGCGTTTAGAGTTTGCATTTGGAAGCAGGATCGACCCAAATTTGAGGCCGTTATCAATCAAATCCGAAGCAAGAAGCTTTCCCGGCTTATGGCTTATGTTCCCCATATGGATAAGAAAACTCTGGATGTTTATAATAACCTGAGTGCATCAAGCCAGCTCGTTGTGAAGGGTGGGATAGATGAAGAGGTTGTTGCACGGGTGAGGGCGAGTGCCTCGCAGATTGTTTCGTCTGTGCTCGATTCACAGGCCGCGCTTTATACTCTCAGTAAAATGATCACGTGTGATCCCACACTTTATGACCACAGCGCAACAGTTGCCATGATGTGTGCAATTATTTCGAATGAGATGGTCGATAGGCCGATGTCTGAGAAAGAAGTGATGTTGGTAGCAGAGTGTGGATTGTTTCATGATGCAGGCAAAACTTGTGTGCCCTCTGAAATTCTTAACAAACCAGGCAAGCTAACTGCCGAAGAGTTTGATGAAATTAAAAAACACACTGTCTATGGTCGCGATGAACTTCTTGATTCAGCCAAAAAAGGAGCTCCCATTCAAGATCTGGCAATTCGTGTTGCCTATGAGCATCATGAAAAATTCACCGGTCGTGGCTATCCCGAAGGGCGCAAAGGTCGGCTTGAGTCTGACCCAGACACTGGCATTCATCTCTACAGCCGAATTTGCATGATCGCAGATGTTTACAGTGCATTGTTGATGAAACGCGTCTACAAAGAAGCGTTCGAGCCCGGACAGGCGCTCAAGATAATGATTGAATCCAACGACGATTACGATCCGGTGATTTTTAAGCCATTCGTTGGAATGGTTGTAGACAGTGTTAAAAAGTTTCAGAACCTTGCAGCTCCGGTGACCACTCTTTCCTATGAAAAGGAAACGAAAGGCAAGATTATCCAGGTGGAACCTGGCCGCACCGCGGCAGAGAGTTTGCGAATTGCTCACGAGAAATCACGGGAAAAGGAAAAAGAAAAAGAGAACGAAAATGACCTGAGTGAAGAACTGCGTCGCAAGGGCGCTTAAGATAAGCTCTCCCCGAATCCACCCGGTGAACTTTTTCTCAATTTCTGTCGCAACGAAGCTTTTACTTTCTCTACCGACCAGCTGGCATTCAGCCGCTGCTGAAACTCTTTGTGAAAATCTTTTGCGAGTTTTGGGAGATCTTCCAGTAACCCCTCGCAAGTCATCTGTCCCTTTTCTAGGACATTGAACATGTCGCCTGAAAAGAGAAGATTGACTCTCGCATTGCCGTCGGCATCAAAGATGTTTTTGGCAATAGAGTCAGGGCTGAGTTCTGCTCTGGCAAGGAGGCTAAAATTGAGCTTTGAGCCAAATCCGCTTGGGGTTGCATTGAGGCAGCTGATTTGCACGTTCCAGAGCAGCTCCCCTTGGGCAGTCTTGAATTCACTTGTTTCCAGAAGCCACGGAAATTGTTGCAAAGGCATCCCGCGGAAGGCGTCGCGCGCAGTATCGTTTTCAAACGAATCGTATCTTTCACTCCTCAAGACCGGCATGTTTGGCCCCCCTTCACTGGACTTTAAGGCGATTCCCAGGTCTTGGCAGCCGGAAAAATTGCAGCCAGGCAGCCTCAGTTGACAGCGAATTTCCTTGACAGGGCGGGTGCTTGGGATAAGACGCGCCAGCATCCTTCGGGCATTGGCCTGAACCTGCAGGTGAGGAGATAAGAATGGCAAATTCCCAAAACATCCAGGACGCCTTCCAGAGATACGGCATAGATGGGTGGAGTTCAGGTTATTTTGGCATTTCAAGCCGCGGTACCGTGCAGGTGCACCCCTTCGGTCACGAAGACATCTCTCTCGATATCACTCGCATTCTCGAGCACGCGGCGGAGCGCCGCATTCAAACTCCTTTGATTCTGCGTTTCCCCCAAATTCTCGACACGCAGCTCACACGCTTGCACTCAGCTTTTCGAACAGCAATGGAAGAGTACAAGTATGCGGGCGATCTTCGTTGTGTTTTTCCCTTTAAGGTGAACCAGAGAAAAGAGTTCATCGATGCTCTTGTCAAAAGCGGACGAAAGCACGCTTACGGGCTAGAAGTCGGCACCAAAGCTGAACTGTTTGCAGCACTGAGCTACGAACTCCATCCCGATGCACTCATGGTCTGTAATGGTTTTAAAGATTCTCATTACATCGAAATGGCGTTCTCCGCGAAGCGCATGGGTAAAAATATTATTCTCGTGATCGAGGGAACTGACGAACTTAAATTTATTATCGAGTACGCTAAGCAGGTGGGCTTTTGTGTCGACATTGGCTTGCGTGCGAAGCTTTACTCAAAAGGTTCTGGATTGTGGGAGAAATCCTCGGGAACTGAAAGCAAGTTCGGGCTAAGCTCTGTTGAAATGATGGAAGCCCTCTGGCTGATTGAAGAGGCAGGTCTCAAGAACTCACTTGCCATGGTGCATTACCACATCGGCTCACAGATCACCGAAATCAAACGCGTAAAAAATGCGATGAAAGAAGCGAGTCGAGTATTTTCGAAAATTTACAAAAATGGTTTCAACCTTCGCTACCTCAATATCGGCGGGGGGATTGGTGTTGACTACGACGGCTCAAAAACGAGTTTTTATGCCAGCGCAAACTACACACTCCAGGAATTCGCAAACGATGTCGTTTACCTTGTGCAGGAAGTTTGCCAATCAGAAAATTGCCCTCCGCCGACGATCGTGAGTGAGAGTGGCCGTGCCGTTGCTGCCTACCATGCGGTTCTCGTGACCGACGTGCGAGAAGTTGAAAAAATGGGCGGCGATATTCAGGAAGTGACGCTTGATGAAGGCGACCACAAGCTCCTGCGCGATCTGATGAATGTTCACCTTCAAATGAACAGTAAGAACTATGTTGAGTTCTACCACGACTCTATTGAGTATCGCGACGAGCTTTTTACTCTCTTTGGGCTCGGTTATTTGAGTCTCGAGGCGCGCGCCAAGGCAGAAGTGATCGTCAATGAAATTGCCAACAAGGCACTCCACTACCATGCTCTCTCTGGAGTGCAGTTAGAGGAGTTCGAAGAGCTCTCAAAGAGCCGCACGAGCAAGTATCTTGCGAATTTTTCGATTTTTCAGTCGATTCCAGACTCCTGGAGCATTGAACAGCTTTTTCCTGTGATGCCCCTGACTCGCTTGAATGAACGCACGAGCAAAACGGGTGTGATTATGGACATCACCTGTGATTCCGACGGATGCCTCGACAAATTCGTCGACAAACGTGATGTGAAGCCCTCTCTCGAACTGCATGTGCCGCAATCCGACACCCCTTACCATATTGGTTTCTTTCTTGTGGGCGCCTACCAGGAGGCTCTTGGAAACAATCACAACCTTTTTGGAGCGGTGAATGAACTCATTGTCCAGGTGTCTGGAGATGGGCAACTCGAGCACGTTGAAGAAGTGAAGGGTGAAGACGTCGGAGAACTTCTGAGGGTCATGAATTATACCGACGAAGGAATCCTGACGGGCTATGCGCATCAATTGAATGCGCGTCTCGAAGAAGGTAAGCTTTCAGCGAGTGAAACTGAGCAAATTATGGCGCAGGTTAAGGGGTATTTTTCTGAATATCCATATTTGCTTGTGAAGAGTCGCCTCGAAATTATCGGTTGACGCTCTTGCTGTAGTTCCTCGGTTCGTTGTTTTCATGAAAACTCAATTCACAATGTGAGATAAGGATGTCTCCATGAGTTCTTCGAATTTCCGTTATTCGATTTTCGCTTTTCTCTTCATCTCTGCTCCCCTGGCAGCTCAAGAAGAAAAGATTTTGCGCAGTCAGTTGAAAGACCAAACGGCCGTTTCTCTGACAGTTTATGCCAATGGTCGCTCCATGATTCGCGATCGAAGAAAAATTAATTTTGAAAAAGGTCAGATGACCCTTGAACTGCAAGATGTGAGCGCACAAATGCGTTCAGAAACTGCTCAATTCCGTAATATTTCATCGCCGGGTGATATCAATGTGCTCGAGCAGAATCTCGAGTTCGATTTGCTCTCGCCGCAAAAGCTTCTGGAAAAATATCTTGGCAAAAGTGTTTCTGTGATCCGTTCTCATCCTACAAACGGGAGTGATACTTCGGAGCCTGCCGAGGTTCTCTCAGTTCAGGATGGTGTGATCCTTAAAATGAAGGGGCGCATTGAAACTGGGATGCCTGGTCGGATTTCCTTTTCAGAATTGCCCGCAAATTTGCGCTCGCAGCCAACTTTGAGCTTACTTGTAGATAGCAAGAAGCGGGGAGAGCAGGAGGTTGAACTCAATTACTTGAGCGATGGCCTGACCTGGAGGGCTGACTACATTGCCGATCTCAACTCCGAAGAAAATAAAATTAACCTCACAGGTTTGGTGACGCTCACCAACGAAAGTGGCACAACTTTTAAAAACGCGCAGTTGCAACTCATGGGTGGAGATATTCAAACGGTTGAGGGGAGCCCTCGTCGGATGAGAAAAGCACAACAGAATGTGATGGCTTTCGCCGCAACACCCGAAGCAGATTCTGCACCTTCTCGAATGCAGAGCGAAGCCTTTTTTGAATATCATTTGTATTCCTTGCCAAGGAAGACATCGATTCTCTCCAATCAAACCAAACAGGTTGTTTTGTTACAGGCAGCTGACGTCATCAGCCGCAAAGAGATCGTTTTTGCAGGTGGCAATAGTTTTCCCTACGGAGAAGAAAACGATTTCGAATTCGGACAAGATCAGGGAACATCGAGTTCCGTTGATGACGCAGAACTCGGAACTCCAATTGCAGGGTCTGTTTATCTGGCATTTGAAAACGATCAGAAATCACGGATGGGAATGCCCTTGCCTGCGGGCACCGTCAGAGTTTACAAGCGCGACACTCTAGCCGCCTCGCAATTCATTGGCGAAGACAACATAAAGCATACTGCCGAGAACGAACGAGTTCGCGTGCGCTTAGGAAGTTCGTTTGACGTCACTGCGCGCAGAAAAAAATTATCATTTAAAAACATCCCTGCGCCGGCAAATTTGCGTAAAACAATTCGTGTGGTCGAGTATTCGAATCGTGTGACATTGAGTAATGCGAAAGCCAGCGAGCAAAATGTAATTTATCGCGAATCAATTCCAGGTGAAGGAAAAATTCAACAGTCGAGCAAAGAATATTCGTTGTTAGGCAAGGGGAATGTTGAGTGGAAGCTGACAATTCCTGCCAAAGGCAAAGTATCTCTCGACTACACGGTGAGAGCGAATCTTCGGAATTAATTCTTCGGTTTTTATAAAATTCAATAATTTCATGCTCTTCTTGTAAATTCCTCAAAACAATCCTGCTCGGCTCCGATACGCTGAGTCGTGTTCTTTTACGAGCAGGTGACTCATGTCCACTTTCGAGATTCCAAATAGAATTCAGTGCGTTGGGTTCTGTTTGTTCGCGGTGCTTGCCACATCCTGCTCGCGGCCTGGAGGAAACTCTCCATCCATTCGGAAATCGTCGGCTGCAGCTCCTTGTCCGAAGAAGCAAAC
>CAIZJW010000281.1 GCA_903933385.1 uncultured Silvanigrella sp.
AACAATTCGTGTGGTCGAGTATTCGAATCGTGTGACATTGAGTAATGCGAAAGCCAGCGAGCAAAATGTAATTTATCGCGAATCAATTCCAGGTGAAGGAAAAATTCAACAGTCGAGCAGAGAATATTCGTTGTTAGGCAAGGGGAATGTTGAGTGGAAGCTGACAATTCCTGCCAAAGGTAAAATATCTCTCGACTACACTGTGAGAGCGAATCTTCGGAATTAATTCTTCATTTTTTTTTAAAATCCAATAATTTCATTCTCTTCTTGTAAATTCCTCAAAATAAACCTGCTCAGCTCCGATAAGGCGGCACGTGTTCTTCTACGAGCAGGTGACTCATGTCCACTTTCGAGATTCCAAATAGAATTCGGTGCGTTGGGTTCTGTTTGTTCGCTTTGATTGCCGCTTCCTGCTCGCGGCCTGGAGGAAATTCTCCATCCATTCGGAAATCGTCGGCTGCAGCTCCTTGTCCGAAGAAGCAAACGGTGAGTCGGCTGAGCGAATCAGAATTGTCACTCGCTGCACCCAAGTCTTTGTCGAGCACAGAAAAGCCCGGCTCTTTTAATGGAGGGGGCTACATCTCAATTCAGTTCTTTGGGGTTGAAACAAATTTAGAAGTCTTTAAGTCGCCTTCAGAAAATTTGTTTGGAAAAAAAGTTGAATTCGGAAATCCAAAGGGTGTTATAGATGTTTTAAACATCCCCTATTGCACGTTGCCTTCGTCAGGTATTGATGTTTCTCGGCTCGAAAAATGTGTGAGCCGTTCTACCTGGGATGCACTAAAAGATCAGCTAAGTTTACAAAAGCAGGTGACATCAGCGCCCTGGAACCCAAGAGTTTTTTACAAGGAATGCACAGCTCTTGTGACCATTGACCCCGACGATAAAGCGAACTCATCAAGCCACCAGAGGCTGCGCCTCTGGACTGCCGAACACTGCTTTCAGCCATCCTACGCGAAAGAGGTTGTATTTAAAGTTTCATACCCTCGCGATGGCAAGGCGAAAACGGCTGCGAGCGATTACGTGTCAATGAATCTGAATAAAATCGACTCGCTCGAATATGTGAAAAAGATAGTCGCAAAAGGCGGCGGTGCGGGTAAAGAAAACGATCCTTTGCTCAAAGAGAAGTTATTTATTTTACGTTCGCTCGATGGCCGCTCTGCGGAAACATACAAACGCTCTCTCATTGATGGGTGCCTCGGCAAGGGTAGCAAAGTCACTGGCTCTGGATTATCGGCGAAGCTCAAGTATGTGGATTGTTTTACAACGGCCGACATGGCTACTTTCAAAGCAACAGTTGAAAAAAATCGATTCGCTGAGATTGAAAATGACAAGCTGATGCCATCGGAGCGCTCCATGAGTGCCGATGAACTTAGGACTAGGCGCAACGAAGCGCTGGCCAGGATTGTAAAATTGGATGCAGAGGCGAATGGGATTCTGAGTGCATTGAAAATTTCACCCCCTCTAGCTCTGGAAAGGATGGTTCCAATTGTGGGCCGGACTGTGAGCTTTGGTGAGATGCTCACTTCACAGATGGATGGCATTCAGTACGCGCGGCGCTACGAAGCGATGAACTTTGAAAAAAGATCAGAAAAATTTCTGGTTCTAAAACTACCGCCAGAGGATGATAAAAAAAGAGAATTAGAAGAAAAAGACCTTGGAATATTGTTGGAAGATTTTAAACGAATTAAGTTCAACTTCTCGAGTGTCAATTTTATTCAGGACGCGGTTTTGGACGTGACTCGACATCTTGCAGTGAAATCTGGGGTTGTATGTCCTGTTGGGAGTCTGATACCTTTTTTGGATTCTATTACAGGTGCCGTGTGTCCCATCTATCAAATGTCTCCTCCCGACACAGCTCAGCTTGAAGAAATGCAGATGGGAAAGAGCATAAATGTTCAGTCCTATCTTTCAAAGCGATTGCAGGTTTGGCTTCTTGGTCTTGGAAACTCATCCCTACCTAAAGTTCCGAGATCTTCCAGCGATCCCACTCTCACAGATCATCCACTCAAAATTTTACCGTCTGACAATGATAGTCTCGCGAATATGAAGATGGGCGCTATTTGGACACGAGTGATGTTTGAAGCTGCGACTCTGCGCAAAAATCCTTTTTCGGAATCAGTTGTTTACGGCGGTTTGTCGTCTTTTTTTCAACAAGCACTCCAGGCAACCTGTCCTTCTGCTGAGTTTGCGGGGCAGCTTTTCCCGGTGTTTGCGAACCTTGTGACAAAGAATGGCTTGGCTTTTGGTAAAGCCTCTCTCTTAGGAGGGGGAGCCAGCTTGAAAATCCTTCCCGTGGTGCGACCAGGCGATCCGGTCCCTGAATTTGTTGCTGCCCGTTGCGGGAGTGGAACAAGTATTGTGCGTGATCTTGGTGCTGGGCAAATGATTGGCTCTTACTTTGTGCCAAATGAGGCGGTTGTCGGGCTTGATGTTGATGATTCCGCGTTGAGTTTACCAGCCGAAAGAGCGGCATTTGAATACATGGCAGGGCGAGTTGCTTATCGATATGAGGGAGCCTCAGGGGATAGCCCGAGTCTTGTTGCACCCTCCGACAGCGGCATGGGATGGACGTTTCTCGGTTATCCCTCGTTTGCTCTTTCTTCTCACAATGGAAACCTCACCAATGGAGTTGTGTTTACAGAAATGCCCGACATAAACACCCCCGATCCCGACGCGGGTGTTGCAGTGGACTCCCAGGGCCGCCCCATCATCAACTGCAGCAGTCAATAAAAAATAATTTTACGCTGAACATTGCCAAGACACCTCAGTGAAGGTGTCTATTTTTTTTACAGTTAGAAATTTCTAGCTCGAAAAAAATCTAAATCTTTTCCGTCACTCCAGAGTCCAACCGATTGGCCCATTGATTGCTGCACAGCGCCCAAGCCCGATGTGCATTGAGTGGGGAGATTTTGCCATGACACAGATAATATTTTTCAAAAAGCTCATTCCAGCAATCGCTTTTTCTGCTCTCGCGATGGGTGCATGTGCAAAGAAAGCTATTCCTGCAGAATCGGAAGTTGCTTGGCTGGCGTCGAGTTCACTCTCAAGCACGGCAGTCAATCAGGCATTGAAAGCCCGAGTTGCTTTCAAAGTAAATCTTAAAACAAACCGTGCGACTCTTTACAAAAACGGTGTTGCCGTCGATCAGTGGAACATTGCTAGCGCCGATGTGTCTGGCGCCTTTCACAATGGTGAAACTCAATACACACCTACGGGAATCTATGCTGTCGATGATCTGCAAATGTGCCCAGCCTGGTACCCACGCAATCCCGTGAATCCGGCCACCGGTCGTGTGGTGCGCAGTGAGGCTGAGCGTGCTTCAGTTTTTGCGAATAATCCATCTGTCTATGGCCCCTGTGGTGCACGAAATCCGCTCGGTCGGTACGTTTTTTGGTTCAACGGTGCGTATGGTTTGCACGGGAACTCGAACGAAAGCATTCTTGAACTTCCTTCTGCCACGCAGCGCCGTGTTTCGGGCGGCTGCATCCGTAACCCTAATGCAAAGATTCGCACTGTTTTTAACTCAGTCCTCGATAGTTTCGACACACTGACAGGTTTCAAAGGCAATGTTGCCGCCATGGAATCACGTGCGCTCAACGCGCGGTGGACTCTGACCAAATCAGTTTCTTCTCTAGACATGCGTGTGGTTGTCGGAAACTGGCCTGCTGATCCTGCATTGAATTCTCAAATTGAAGGAACACCGGTGGCGGCTCCAGCTGTTAAACCTGAAGTGACTGCCAAACCCGCTGATTCGAGTTCTCCTCTCGAAATTGCTCCAGCGCCCACTCCAAACCCTGTTGCTGTGTCGCCAAGCAATGAGGTTGTGGCACCTCCTGCGATGAATCCAAACAAGCAACTTTGCAACATCGGGTTGGTTGAATCGTCGAATAACATCGCACCTGTGTATTTGAATGTTCCCAATCCAACATCAGCCGTTGCTTCGTTTTACCGAATGGGATGGCCAGTGACAGTTTGGGCTGATGTTCCTGGCACAAATTTTGTGAAAGTAAACCGAGGTTTTCTCGATAAGAAATATCTCATCAACTGTTCGCCTGCTTCTTGATGGCTGGTGGTTGATAGCGACCTGAAACAGTGGCAATCATAGAAGGAGAAAATAATTCTCTCTCATGGTTGCCATTTGTTTTTGGGGAAATGCATGCGGATAGGCTTTTCGAAAATCAAGTTTCTATTTTCTAGTTTTTTAGTGGCAACTCTTCTGTGTCTCCCGAGCCTGCAAGCATTAGCTCAGGAAGAGGACACTGAAGTTGAAGAAGTGAAGCCCACGCAAGAACTTCCGGCAAAGCAGAAAAAGAGTGTTCCACCTGGAGTAAAAAAGGAAAAGAAAGCTGCCGCAGAAAATTCGCTCCTGTGGCCCGACTGGAAGCCTTCCCCCTTTGGAATTGTTTTTCAGCCAGTTCTTGGATTCCAATACAGCACCGACACGAATACGGATGTCAGCGTGGGGCAGGCTGAATTGGGTGCGTATTTGGGCCTGAGGGGCATAGCCTTGGTGCCTGGTAACCCTGGAATGCAAATTGAGCCCGGAATTGGATACGCGGTTGGTAAGGCTTCAATAAACGCTCCTGGCTTCGAACTCGAAACCGGAAATTACCAGCGTATTTGGGGCGGCCTACAAACACCCATTTATTACAAATTTTTCAGGCAAGTGTTTGCGGGTCGATATGGTTTGGTTTCGGGAGGTCCGCTTGAGGTTTCAAAGCGCCTCATGC
>CAIZJW010000282.1 GCA_903933385.1 uncultured Silvanigrella sp.
CCGGTGCGCAGAATCAATGCAAGCTTGACCAGGTTGAGTTGCTTTGTGCTTGGAGCCCCAAGATTCAAGGGCAGAAATAGCATCATGAGCAGAACCACTTCCCAGCGTGAACTCTGCACCTTGAATGTGAGCCTCACGACATAGAAGTGCAAGAACCATCGGAGCAATGCAAAGAGCACCCAATGGCTTTTCTGCCTTAATAAAAGGCAACAACGCCTGGCTAACATCGCTGTGCAAGGAAGCCTCCCTTCCTGCGAAGGCAAAATTACAAAGATTTTTAACAACTCCAAAGCCACCTGCTATCACAAGCGCATCGAACTCATGCATCTGCAAAGAGGCCAATGGCTTGATTTTACCTCGGGCAATACGAGCCGCCTCTTCCATCTGATTACGACTCTCATTTACGCTCTCAACTCCGGAAACATGATTTACGACGTGGTGCATGCTTCTATCTGGAGCAAAACATTCAAAAGCGAGTCCTTTACGACTGAGGGAAATAAGAAGAGCCACCGCCTCGGTGATTTCAGTTCCATCCTTGGCACCACAACCAGCCAGAACGACTGCCACACGGCCCTTTTTCAGGTGCTTCGATGGGTTCGATGACATGACTACCTCCTGAGGCTTTTAGAAATTTGCAAGGACACCAGCTACGCAACAAGAGTCTTGCCCTTCCGTAAGACGGACCCACAGGTTATAGACCTACCCCATCCGGGTCATCAAGAGGATGAAACCATGCCCTTTCGTTCGCTCAAGCCTTTGCACTGGCAAACAGCCACGCATCAGGAGTCCATCACGGCGCGCGGCGCACGCCTGTTCGGCACCACCGAAGAGCAGTTCACAAGCTGGCGTTGGCAAATGAAGAATCAGATCACCTCCGCTGACGAAGCCCTGCGTGTTCTGCAATTGTCTCATTCCGAAAAAGAAGCATTCTTTGAGCTTAAGGATCTCTTTGAAGCAGGCGTAACACCTTATTATCTTGCACTGATGGACCCGAATAACGAGTTCTGTCCGGTACGCCTGCAGGGCATGCCGCGCCTTGAGGAAACCTCCGATCGCATCGGTGTTGCCGACCCGCTTCAAGAAGTTGGCAATTCACCAGTGAAGGAAGTTGTGCACGTTTATAAGGACAGAGTTGCCTTTTGTGTCGCGCAACTGTGTCCGGTTTACTGCCGCTATTGTTTTAGAAAACGACGAGATGAAGAAGTCGGACTCCATTTCAATCCGCGAATTGTTGATCAAGGCATCGAGTACATCGCAAACAATCCGAATATCCGCGACGTGCTCATCACGGGTGGAGATCCTCTCATTGCCCAAGATGGAACATTGGAAAATCTCCTTTCTCGTTTGAGAGCAATTCCTCATGTTCAAATCCTCAGAATAGGAACACGTGTTCCGGTCACTCTCCCCTACCGAATCACTGAAGAATTGGCTGACATGCTAGCCAGATTTCATCCACTTTGGATCAACACCCATTTCAATTGCCCGGAAGAACTCACACCTGAAGCAGCGGCAGCAATTGATACACTCCTCGGCAGGGGTATCCCTGTGGGTAACCAGAGCGTGTTGCTTGCAGGAATCAACGACACTGCAGAACGATTGAAGTCACTTTTCGAAGGGTTAGTGAAAATGCGCGTTCGACCCTACTACCTTTATCAGGGTCAAACTGTTGAAGGCACTGCGCATCTCAGAGTTCCCATTGAAAAAGGACTCGATCTCATGCGGACCTTACGCGGCAACACGACAGGTTTCGCGATACCACAGTATGTACTCGACACACCGACGGGCAAAATCCCACTGTCTCCCAATCATGTCGTTGGACGCGACGCAGATGACGTGGTGCTTTTGGATCTTAAGAAAAATCACTGGCGAGAAAACAATCCCTTGGGCAGCTACGTCACCGCTCACCCTCTACCAACAGCTCAAAAGCAACTTTGATCATCAATTTGATTTTAAGTTTGCTTTTTGATCATCGACGAATTTAGGGGCGCAGTGTTCCAAGTGGCTTTGCCGGTCGATCTCGCAGCGGGCGCTTAAAGTGTTTCGCGTTGATGTGCTTATAAAAATCTCGCAAGAACCCTCGATGATCTGCGCGCATGCCCGCATTCTGCATTTCTGTCATCAGAAAAACCAAAACATTTATGCGCTCAATGAAATCTTGTTGCCTATCCATAATCAACTGCGTGCTTTTTTGAGGGCTCAACATTGCACTGGATGATTGAAATACTCCCCAAACAAACAACCAATGGGTGCGTGCCAAATTTTCACGAATCCTTGCCCTCAGTCCTGCAATTTCATCGTCGCTGGTTTTGCTCCCAGCCACAAAGAGTTTGGAATAAAGGTTCCATTCCTCAGAAAGAGGCTGATAGGCTGACATGATATCCGCGTGTGCATTTAAAAAATGGAATAAATCAGCGTGCACAAAACCACGAGGCAAAGGTAAATTTAAATTTGAAGGCTGCGAGACATTGGGTGCTGGTTTGTCGACGATGCCCGATGGAAGTGTTGCACCGAGGGGCGCAGGCGCTGGCGTTGGCGTTGGCGCTGGCGTTGGCGTTGGCGCTGGCGTTGGCGCGGGCGTTGGCGCAGGCGTTGGCGTTGGCGTTGGCGTCGGCGTTGGCGTCGGCGTTGGCGTCGGCGTTGAAATAATTTCCTCGTCCGGCTCTTTTGCTTGAGAATTTTTGGTTTCTTCTTCAACTCGCAAAATGCGCTCGAGCGTCTCTTTTTTTCCTTCCTGACTCACAGAAGCACAGCTCATGGCAAAAACAATAAAAGTGAGTCCGACGATGATTTTCATTTCGTGGCTAAGGAATAATTTCATAATGACTCAAGGTCCGGCCAGAAAAAGGTCTGGACTGGTTAATGCCATCGACATTTGCAAACCAGCACGTGACCTCAACTGCAGAGGCCACGCACCCTGAACAGCAGCAAAAGCCTCAATTTTCGCCAATGCATTCCAATCAAATCCAATCGACATCTGAACACCCAAACCCGGCAAACTCAGCGAGGTTCTGCTGTAGGTATCGGATCTTGGAATCATTGACGCCTTGGAGCTCGCTTCAGCGCTAATCCAACGCACTGGAAGGTAGAAAAAAGATGATGACCAAAATCCGCGCCAATCACTTTGTGTTTCATCTGCGCGATCAGTGAGAGAGGCAAAAAGCCCCAATTCGCTTGAAGAGAACTTCGCGTATCCAAAACCTTGAAAAGGAGAATTTGAAAGCTTTGCGTATTGCCCACCGTGATAGAAAACCGCTTTGGGCCCAAAACCAAATTGCGCATCCAGTATCCGCCAATTGGGGTGTGTCATTTCCAAACTGAGTCCAAAGGAGCCGTCAGTTAAGGTTTCTGTATCCCGGGCCGCCTTGATGACATTCCATCTCGCTAAATCAACACCCCACCAGTACGTGTATGATTTTTTTGAAGACTCTCTTTGCGTTTTAGCCTGGGACAAAAGCTGATGCGGAGCCCAGGACGACGTCGATGGGGCCCCCATTGCGGCTGGTTCGTTTCCCGGCAAAGGCGCGGCCGGAGGGCTCAAGACCCCCGAGCGTTCCATACGTTGCTTTCGTTCATTATCGCTTTCGCGGCGCCATTCAACGGCGGGTGGCGGCAGCGTATCTAATGCCTGCGGCACGACTTTCACCCTCCAACTCTTCAGAGTACCGCACACTGGCCATGCCGGCCAGATTCTGCAGCTCGACAAATTTCAGACGTCTGGGAGAAATCAGAGTTTGGGCATTTGCACATATCTGACGCACACTTAATAAGAACCACGAGGCAAACTTCACGTGACTGTGCTGCTGTCGACTGACATTATCTCAAACGAATTAAGCTTTCTGGCAACGGTCGTTGTCGGAGTCGTTTGTTATATGGCTGTCGTCCTCTATTTCTTCGGCAAAGAGAACTTGAAAATCTCTGGCCGAGAAACGGAGAAGGGATCTGACAACGAAAATGTAAACCTTTGGCATGATGGCGGTGCTCTGAACCGAAGCTATCCGCTTTCTACAGTCTTTAATTATGGCAGTGTGTATTTTCTTTCCGCGTTTACTTCGCATTGCCTGTTAAACAGAATTTTGCCTTCGCCCTCAGCTCAAGCCGCACCGAAATTATGTGTCTCTCGCTCCCGGACTGACACTGAGAAAATCATACATCCACTGATCAAAAAAATTGAATCGAGACTGCGCCGTGCCGAAATTCGTCCACGTCCCCGACTTCGCGTCGAACGCTCCCAATTACCCTTTCCGCTCTTCTCTGCGACCAAAGCAGACCAGGAGTTAACCGGCTACGTCATCGAGTTCCTCGATGCCAGTATTGACTTGTCTAGTTCATGCGATACGCAAGTTCGATTTGAATTGGATTGCCAAGCGGACGGAATCCGAATTTCGGCACTGTGGACAAAAAATCAGCTCATTTCGGATGCAACATCCCAAATTGAACTGCTCAATGACATGCGTCTCACCTTTCATGGCGAGACGATTCGGTGGGAATACCAGATTTTCTTTTCTCCCCAGCTCAATGAGATCAAAGGCGACGACAACGATAACTCGTTTCAAAAGAGCGCCTAATCACAAAGACTCACTTTCGAGACTTTTTAGATGTCTTCTCGATGCGAGACTTTAAGTTCGAATACGTCAAGCTATTCTCACGAAACGGCGATGTTTCGGCCGAGGATGCATAAATGCCCTTGTCGTGCTTGGATGACAACCAAGGGTACGACTCCGATTCATTCTCAATCGCACCGTAAAGCTCATTGCTACTCACGGGTCGGGCTCTGTTTGCATCTGAATCAACTTGACGGCTGGAGATGCAAGCCGGAAACAAGCTCGCCAAAGTCACTACGACGAGCAAATAATTTCTTGTGTTCATAGTCTCTCTCCGTATCGGGTCAGACCATCGGACGGATGGCCGCTTTCCCACCACAAGCAAAGAGCCGGCCAACGAAAAGCTCAATAATTACTTGGACCGCCCTTAAACTGTAGAGCAAATGTCGAATGTTTAATCACTTGGCTGCTGAACAGTGGACATAATTTCAAAAACGCTGCCCCCGAAAGACCGAAACCACAGCTCTCTCTCGCAAAGATTGTTAAAATTAATGTTGGGGTATTTATAGAGATTATCTTTGGCTCAACATAACCTTGTGTAACGTCGAACCTGACTTAAAGTGCTTTTGCTGGGATTCTCATGAAAGAAGAAAAGAAATATCTAACCGTTCAGGAACTCGCCGGAATTGTGGGCGTATCCACGTCTGCGCTCCGGGCCTGGGAACGGAGATACTCTATATTTTCTCCTGAAAGAACTCAGGGCGGTCACCGTCTCTACACCCAGGAAGACCTCAAACTCTTCTGGTTTGTGACTCATCTGCGAGCCCAAGGGAACGATCTGAAACAGATTGCAAATCAGGGTCGAGATGAACTCCTCCGACAAGCTTCGGCGTTCTTTGATCTGACATCTCCAGCCGGACACGAGCACCGCACAGAAAGCGTTACTCTGGAGAAAAAACCGCTTCCAAACCCATTTCACTCCATACTCGATGCATTGAAAGCCGACAATGTTGAGGGCGCGATACGTGCTCTGGAGCAAGTTTACGCCCTCTCCGAAAGTGCCATCACATTCGCTGATAGTGCTCTCGACCTGATGGTAGAGGTGGGCGATCACTGGCACCGTGGGGAAATAACAGTTGCAGCGGAACACGCCCTCACGGCGCGTCTGAAACACATGCTGCTTGGGCTTTTTTACTTGAATGAACCAGAAAGTAGCCTGCAGCAAAGTGAATCGCCACTCGCAGTTTGTGCAACTCTCCCGCACGAACTCCATGAGTTAGGACTTCTGCGAGTCGCTCTGTATCTAAAGAGCTGGGGCATTAGGGTCACATATCTGGGCGCAAACACACCGATTGCAGACATCGAAGAATACTGCACCCGAAGAAAGCCAACGCTCGTTGTTGTGAGTTGCGCTTCGTCCCTGAACATCAGTTCGATGATCCATTCGATGCAAAAACTTGCGGTTCTCGTAGCTCCGCACTCGCCAGTAGTCATTGGCGGTTCGGGAATCAGCGCACTTAACAAAAATCAGGCCGACTTTCGCGACCTCATTCTATTGAA
>CAIZJW010000283.1 GCA_903933385.1 uncultured Silvanigrella sp.
GCATTTACCTGTGGATCTTGGAGGTTGTAGCCGCATTTGCGGCCGCTCGCATCCCAGGCAGGTTGTGTCGGGTGCTTCACACCTCTGCCACCTTCACCGCCGGGGTATGTCTCGTTTATTTGGAAAAGTCCGACATGAACGCCTGTGCGAGCATCTGCTCGGCCAGACGATTCACAGAGAATGATGCATGTTGCGCGGTTTCGGTCCCACTTTGGAAAGCCGGCTTTGTCAACGTAGGAGCGCAGTTGGAGAAGCTTGCTGTCCTGCATGAGGAGATCGTCGTTGGCTCCCGAAATTGCCGAATCATTTTGTAGTTTATTTGATGAACACGCGACAGCAGAAGTCAGAGCAAGGGCGAGCGAGAAAATCAGTTTCATGTTTTTCATGAGTTCGTTCCTCCCAAAGGCATCGATACCCAGGAATAAGCCATGTTGACAATATAAATAATAAATCAATCAATTTCAATTGTTATCTGCACGATGAGCCGGTTGGCCGGGAGACGATCACCTCGTCGTTGCTGGGTTCAGGAAGAGCTAAAATGGCTGCGCCTCCGCTAATAGAACTGGAGCCTTTCGCGCTGAGGAGAAGAAACGGGGTTGAGTCATCCAGCAAAAGAGCACTTCCACTGTCACCTGCGGAGAGAACGAGGTTCTTGCCTGGAGGAGATTCAAATCTAAAGAATAAATCGCGGGAGCTCTCTTTGCTAAAAAAATCAAATTGGGGGCTCATTCCTTGTGAAGTGAAAAAATCCTTCAAGGGAGCGCTTGAAAACTTCCACGATTTTCCATCTGCATCAGCAAAGTTTCCAGCAAAAATGAGGCCCAAATTTTCGTTTTGTATTGATGCCTGAAGCTTAGAAAATAGCGGCAAAAGAACGCTGTTGTAGTGATTCTGTGCCCGAGATTTTTTATATTCAGAATAACTTTTTCCTGGTTGGAAATATCCATCTTTCTCTGCTTCAGCAATGAGATCGCGACCCGGTGCTCGCCATTTTCGTGCGAGAATCTGCAGTGTGTCTTTGTAATTGCAAACCGCTGAGGGTGTTTTTTCACTGCATTCGAGGAGCGTGTCGACAAATCGCCCTCGAGAAATGTCGAGTTCCATTTCCATTTGCCGCGTGACCGCAAGTTGCCATTGTTTGACAATTGATTCAGCTGCGCCACGCCGGTTGGAATCGTTCTCGCGAGTGAGCAGGGAGTTTAGGATCTCACTGCCGATTTTAGTTTTTGGGCGAATGTCTGCATCAAACAATCGGAAATCCTGCAGAGCTGAACAAAGGAGTGTTTCACTCACAGTTTCGCTCGCACCATTGCGTTTGCACTCTGCACCGTAGTTTTTCTTTCCCTCTTCCTCTAGAAAAGTGTAGTTCAGAGCGATGCGTGCGGGATTCTTTTGTTTTTTTTTCAGTATCGATGAACTCTGGAATTTTTGCTGCAACTAAATTGAAGAAACCGTCTCGAGCTTGCGCGAGTGATAGCGAGATATCCAATTGCACATAAGCATTTCTGCCATCAAAAAGACGCAGATCGCTCCTCACAATGCGAGATGAAAAATCCGGGAGACAATGTCGTGCCGTCCAGATTTGACTCTTAAATATTTCGCCTGATTTCGAAACAACTCTGACGAAGGCAGAGCATTGCGAGGTAACTGATTTATTTTCCTGCTCTGGAGAAAACGACAAACCCTCGAGGATGAGAATTCCACCGCCTGTTGTGAGTTTCGACACATTTGCGTTGCTCACTGCTTGTGTGGATGAGCATGAAGGAGGCACCTTTCCACCCTGGCATGCCGCCAGGACCGAGGAAAGAATCAACAAGCTGGATTTGTTGAAAATTCCGACTACCGCCATAACAGCATTTCGGAATTCTATTCGGGAACTTAAGGGGACATGCGCTTTGTTGCGGAGAGTCCGCCGTCAATTGCGATAATTTGTCCTGTGATCATCCGGCTTTGTTCGCCGAGCAAAAAGGAAATTGCTTGAGCCATGTCGCTTGGCTCTGCAAGCCGTGGAATGGCCTGCAATTGCAAACTTGCTTTCAAAGCTTGTTCACTCTCAACAATCCGCTTGCTCATTCTGGAACGTGTGAGTCCAGGTGCAATGGCATTGAATCGCACGGGAGCATACGTCGCTGCGCTTGAGCGCACGAGAGCCTCGAGTGCACCCTTAGCGGCCGCAATGGCTTCGTGATTCTGGAGTCCTACTTTGGCAGCGGTACTCGATATAAGTACGACGCTTCCATGCCCTTGGCTTTTGAGTGTGGGCAGAACTGCCTTCATTCCTAGAAAAGCTGAGGTGACGTGCTTTTTAAAAACCTCTTCCCATTCATCGAGTCGTGTCATGTGAAGCGGTTTTAGAAGTATTGAACCACTGAAGTGGGCGTATCCATCGATACGTTCCCAGCGTTCCACGGCTTGCTGGATAGACTGCTTTAGGAAATCCTCATCAAAAGCCGATCCCACCAACGAAATATGCTCGCACTCCGGAGTTCTTTCCAAGTCATGCTCTGACAAAAGAAGAAATCGAGCGTTTTTATTTTGTGCCACAAGCTCTTGTGCCATGGCAGAGTTTGCACCTTGAACAACATAAATTGGTGAACTCATCCGAGCACTCGCTTCAATGTTTCAGAAAGTGATTTGCCATCGACTCTTCCCACGAGCTCACCTTGCAGACCCTTCATCAGGATTCCGAAGGTTCTCTCACTCGTTTTGCCGAGATAGTCCTTGATAAAGCTTTCAAGTTCAGCACCTGAGAGAGCCTTCGGTAAGTAGCGTTCTACGATCCCAAGTTCTGCTTTAAGCGGTGCTTGGCGGTCAGGTGGATACTCAGCAAGACTTTTTTGAAGTAGCTTTTGATATGCAGCAAGCAGTTGAACAACTTCAGCTTCAGTACGAGCACGGCCTGGCTCTTTCAGGTCATTGATTTCTGCATTTCGCACTTCATTGAGCATCATTCTGACGACAGCAAGAAGTTCTTTATCGCCCTCTTTCATCGCTTTCTTCATATCTTCAGTGAGGCGCGTTCGCGTTTCGCTCATTGCAGGAATCTCCTTATCAATCTTAGAGCAAGATTGATAAGGAGATAGCAAATTTAATCAACAACAGGAAGTGCGCGACTTATTGAGGCTGCACGAAAAGTACTGCTCGCTCTCTTCCAATTGAGACAGTAATGCGACCTTGGTCGTCAACGGGATATGCCCGACCGGAAACAACTTCAAGTGCGCTGCGGCCTGGAATGAAGCGAGTGTAGAGAGTGACGCTTTGCGAATCGCTATTCATTTGCTGATTCGAAAGGAAATAAGCAAAGTTTTTCTCACCGAAAGCGCGCTCGTAGCCCCAGAGCCATGTGGCATCGGAGTCTGGTTGTCCGGTTGTAAACACGCGGCTGCCGAGCTGGACTTTGATGCTTGTATTCATCTTTCCGCGGCGCAGAGCAGGGTTTGCATTACGAGCTTGGATAATGCGCTGGTACATGCTGAGTAAGTCTTTGTCTTGCTCAACAGAGAACTTCACACTCGGGTTTTCGAGGCACCAAGTTCCAGGATGCGTGATGCATTGCGTTTCGAATTGTTGATTAAGAGCCAAATCGTCCCAAACCATTGGTTTGCGATCAGTTGGGTCATCTGCTCCCCACATGCCAACTTCAGCACCGTAGTATATGACCGGAGCGCCTACATAGGACATCTGAAACGCAACAATTCCCTTGAAGAACTCCTTCTCAAGGAGGCCAGGTTTGTCGTTCGAGTAAAGGGCACCACGGTCGGGTTTGTTTACGGTATCATTGTCCCAGCTGTTACCCTCTTGTGGACGGGGTGAGAGGGAGCGATTTTGCCAAATCGTTTTGCTCAGGAATCGATCGGTGTCGTGGCTATCGAGCATCGTCCACAAAGCGTGTTTCGTGTGCTCTCGGTAACCATTCAGGCGTTGTTCAATAAAATTGCGTGCGCCGCTCGGTGTGAATTTGAATTTCTGATCGAGATTAATAAACCAGCCTTCAGCCAGGGTACGGCTTCGGTAGTTCATGATCCCATCTGCTTGGTCTCCCTGCAACATGTCATAGCCGTCGTACCAGTCTTCAGCGATGATCAGGGCGTCGTTACGCAGGGTTTTGAGGTGTTTGCGGAAAAGTTTCCAAAACGATGCGGGCACATCGGCGTAAACATCGAGGCGAATTCCGTCAACGCCTTTGAATTGAATTCCATCGATTTCACGCGGTGTGAACCAGCGATCCAAAACAGCAAAAATATGCCGTTGGAGTCCGGGATGTAGGGCGCCATTCGGAAAGCCTTGTCGATGATTTATCAAAGGACAGAAGCCCGCCCATGAATCAAAGCGAATTTTGCTGGCAAATGGGAATTTGTTGCTGTCAGGATAAAACTCGGAGAGTTGGCATGAACGAGCGTAGTAGTTGGCTTCACCTTCGAAAGAGGTGGCAAACCACTCATAATAGGGCGATGATTTCCCGCGTTTGGCAATGTCTTCAACCAGTGGTCCGTTCGAAGCAGAGTGATTGAAAACTCCGTCGAGCACCACTCTAATGCCATTGCTATGAAGCTCGCTTGTCAGCTGCATAAATTCTTTGTCGGCGCGCGTGAAGCCCCAGGTCGAGGGATCGTCGAGACGCTCACTCGCCAAAAGACGCTTGTCGTCTTCATATAGATCGGGCTTGCCATTGCTTCCGCGATCCATTGGTCCGAGTTTGGCGTCTACGTGACGGTAATCTTTTGTATCATAGCGATGCAAAGAATCTGAATCGAACACAGGGTTGAAATAAACGCCCGTGATACCCAAAGATTTGAGATAGGGAATCATCTGTCGCACGCCGCGCAGGTCGCCTCCATATCTGCGGGTGAAGATTATTTGTCTTTGTACTTCCCTTGGATCGAGCTCAGGTTGGAGTTGTCTGACAATACGCTCCATATTTCGCTCAACGGGAGTGAAACTAAACCAGCTGCCCGTCCAGGGAGTGGCAGTACGATCGAGTTGTTTCAAAGCAGAGTTGCTGCGCTCCCATTCGGTAGGAAGTTGTCCAACAACATCGTTGCTGACATCTCCATTACGGAATCTTTCAGGGAAAATTTGGTACCAAGTCGTATCCACGGACCAGAGTGGGACCTGGTAGAGATCGGAGCCATTGATTTGTTGGTTGCTAGAATCGTAGCGAAACGAAAAAGTTTCAGGACGCGTTGCACTTGAGAATGGGTCGCCTGCAACAATGCCTTGTTTGCCGAGATTAAATGACGATGGCGAATCGTGAGCGATGATCACGAAATTTGAATTGATAGATTCAAGCGGAAGAGTCAGCAATCCAGAATATGTTGTGTAGCTCAGTGAGTCGAGAACGAAGGTGCTTTGAGGGAGCAGTTCCATGTGTTGACCGTCGGAGAACAACACTTCAACTCGTTCAGCATCGCCAGTGAGCATTTTAATTTTGAATCGCACAACGCGCTCGCCCGCGTCCAGCGCTGCAACCGTTTGTGCATCAAGTTCAAGGCCCGCTTCGTCGATGAATCCATCTTTGCGCAATATAAACTTCTTCGCGAGAAGCGACCGGGGCGCAGGAATCACATTGTTGTTGTAGGGAGCCAAACCGGATTGTGGTTGTGAGGAATCAGCGAGCCAGTCGAAGGTTTCGTCTTCGTACCTAATGACGAATTTAAACAAAGTTTCCTGGCTACGATCTACCTGAAGAGTGCGAAGAAATGAGCCGTCAGTTTGTGGAAGAAGACGATAGTTTTCGTCAAATCCGGTGCTCCAATTGCGGAAAGCTCCCGAGACATAAACAGCCTTGACCTGCCTATTTTGCACTGGAATTTTAGCAAGACGGAAGTCAACACGCCGAGGCACTACCATTTTTGAGCGAACAATCGAAGCTTCACCGCGACTGTCGACGGCTACAGCGCGGACGATTGTGGGCTGTGTTACCTTGAGAATTTGATTGAATGTTCTGGTTGCGCCAGTGGGGCGATTGCCCGAAAGCGACGGAAGAGAACCATCGATTGTATAATAAACCTGATAGCCTTCGGTTGTGTTGAAGGTAACGTCAACGTCACCAGTTGTTTCCACAGGTGTTGTTTTGATGTTGAGCGAAATGTTGAAATTGCGATCACGGAGAGTATTTCTCTCGGACTTGATTTCAATTGGTCTCGATTTGAGTGCTGTCCAATTGTAACTTGGCTCCGTTTGGAATGATGCTAATTGCATCTTCGGCTTGCCACTTACAGAGGAATGACAGGCTGCCAACATGAGCAACGCAAGCACACCAGGAAGTCTTACTCTGCTCAAAAGTCTCGCAAGTTTTCGTTCAGCTGATTTCATTGACACGTCCGCCTTCTTCCGTTGAGTCGAACCAGTGCATTGCTTTGCGATCAATTGTTGTTGCAAGTTCCGAGCCACGAGTGGCTTCTTCCATGACTTGTAGCCGTTTTGGGTTGGCCGAACGGATGATCACCTGCTGACCACCGATTGATGCGACCAGATGGGTTTCATGTCCGTGCGGTTCGATGAGTACCACCTTTGGTTTACAGTCAACGGCTCCTTGTGATTCACGTCCCTCTTTGGCGAGCACTTTCAGAGCCTCAGGGCGCAAGCCGAGAACATATGAGCCCGGCTTCGTTGGAGTAGGGGCATCCGAAAAATCAAAGCTGAGGCCGTTAAACGAGAAAACTTTCCTGGAACCGGAAATTTCGAGGTTGCCCTTGAAGAAGTTCATGCTTGGGTTGCCAATGAACGATGCCACGAAGGTGTTCACTGGATTATTGTAGAGCTCGAGCGGGGAGCCGAGCTGTTGCACTCTTCCCTTGTTAAGTACGGCAATGCGGTCGGCCAATGTCATAGCTTCAACTTGGTCGTGCGTGACGTATACAACGGTCGCTCCAACTTTCTGGTGAAGTGCTGCGAGTTCAATTCGTGTTTGGCTGCGCAATTGCGCGTCAAGGTTCGAAAGTGGCTCGTCAAACAAGAACAAGGCTGGCTTTCGAACAATGGCTCGGCCAATTGCTACTCGCTGCCGCTGTCCGCCCGAAAGCTGGCTAGGCTTGCGATCGAGAAGATGGTCGATGTCCAGCATTTTGCTGGCTGTCTGAATTCGTTCGTTGATTTCATCTTGCGGGCGTTTTTTTATCCGCAAACCAAAGCTGAGGTTTTCTCGCACTGTCATGTGGGGGTAGAGCGCATAGTCTTGGAAAACCATGGCAATGTCGCGTTCTGCTGGTGGAAGCTCATTCACAACTCGTTCACCGATTTCGATGCTTCCGGAAGTGATGTCTTCGAGTCCCGCAATCATTCTCAGCAGGGTTGACTTTCCGCAGCCAGAGGGCCCAACCAAAACCAGGAATTCTCCATGGCCAGCTTCAATGTTTACGTTTTTGAGAACTTCAACTTTGTTTTCATAGATCTTGTTGAGATCTTTGATGACCAGCTTGGCCATGTGGACTCCGAGTTAAATCAAACAGTGTTGATTGGTTTTAGTGCTCAAAATTGGTACTTGAGTGGTCGCTTGAACGCAAGTCACGGGAGCCCCTCAAAAAACTTTTCAAAGGAATGAGAGGCGCTGATCATGCCGCATTTGGAAGATATGCCTGCGAGTTGATTTTTCTGAGAGCCCGCGCAAAGAAGTTCTTCTGCGCGCTTTTTTTGTTGTTCTCTCGACCATTCAGGAGTCACTTCTCGGATGGCTCCCAAGAGTAATGCGCCTACTGATGCAGCAATCGGTGACGCCATGCTTGTTCCAGATTTTTCCCCCATGCGTGCGCCAGGCAGTGTGCTGGTGATGTCGGCGCCAGGGGCGAATGCGAAAACTGATTTTGAACCCCAATTACTGAACCGAGCTCTTCCGTTGTTTGCTGTGGAAGCCCCAATCGCGATGACCCCGGGAAATCTCTTCGGGACAGGAGGATTATCGTCAGATTGGAGTCCATCATTTCCCGCGGAAGTGAAAATCATCATTCCGGACGCATTTGCTGCTGCGAAAGAATCGCGCAGCGCTTGAGTTTCCGGACCCCCGCCCCACGAGCAATTCATCAGGTCTGCCTTGCTTCTGATGGCTGCTGCAATAGCCCTCGAAAGATCAATGCTGTTGCTTTTGCCACTGCCATCGAGAGCTCTGAAAATTCGCAGTTTTGTATTGAAGGCACCGCCTAAGTCACCGGTGTGCGACCAAGCGTTATTGATGAGGCCAGCAACGTGAGTGCCATGACCAAAGAGATCGATGGGCTCGGGCTGTTCGGTGACGAAGTCGTATCCAATATCGTCATCGACAAGTCCGTTAGCGTCGTCATCAATTCCATTTCCCAGAATTTCATCTTCGTTGTGATGTAAAACATTCTTCAAGGCTGGGTGACTTGAATCGATCCCGCTGTCAACAACGGCAACGAGAACTGACTTCAATTGATTTTTTCTTGCCTTCAGGTTCGAAATTGCCTGTTTTAAACCAGATGAACTCGTCCACCAGGGCGATTTGAGAGTGGGAAGATTGCTGTCGCTGAGGCTTGGAGTCCATTCATTTGCAAGAGCGAGTGCATTGAATTCGATCTCTTGTTCAACCGCAGCCCAATCACTGGGCCAGCGGTCTGGCAGTGCCCCCTCAAAAACGATCACATCTCCGAACTGCTGATATGCACCGGTGTGCGGGGAATAAGTAAAGAGTAATTCCTCGTTTGGGGCGGTATAGTTATTTCCCGCGGATGCGATTCGTTTTCCCTTCAACCATATCAAATATCGTTGAGAGTTTTTTCCGCGAGATTCGCTATTCTTGGTATGCTTTTCTGCAAAAAGGAAACGAGGGAGTTGTGCTTCAGGGGGCAAATATCCAACATCAGCATCTATGTCACCTATCAAAATGAATTGATTCGATGATGCGACTAAGGCAGCTCCTGGGCTGGTTGAATCTGTTGTGAGAAGTGGAGTTTTGATTCTTGAAAATGCAGCGTTGCGACCAACGTATGTTCCCCAGCTACCAGCAATTATCCATCGTTCATCTTCACCGAGCCAAGAGCCGCAGCCTCCGTTTTCAGAGCAGGGATTAACAGCAATGCGGCGCACATCAGACCATTGAAATATTTCTTTGCCAGGCAGCAGTGTCACGAGGGAGGTTTGGCTCTCTCCAGTGCGAAGAATAAGTGAACCACGAGTGGAAAGCGTGTCGCGGTTTTGGAGGTCGGGCCAAGGCGCTTTGATGGCCTGCGTGTAAGCAGCAACGTCTGTGTCTTGGATGATTCGTTCTGCCAAACCATTCTCTCCCAAGGCTATGAATGCATCATCGACATGAACTACGTGGGTCCAGGTCGATGAGTTTTTCCTCAGTGACAAAGAAGTTCCGTTACTTAGAATGACTTGGCCAGAACTAATGTTTAAGGCTAGCCACTCCCCTGTTTTTGGGTTCACTGCGCAGCGCAACTCGCGGGGCTTTTTAAGCTGCAGTAAATCTTTGAGAGGCGTGCTTTCTTTCGCAGCTCTTCCTGATTCATCAATGCTAAGAACATGGATTTTTGTTTCAACACAAATAATTGCCCGAGTCGGGAATGATGAGTCGTTCGGAACGTTCTCAGCAGAACGGGCCAGCATAGCACCTGTTGCAACTGAGGGTTCACCGGGAAATTCTCTGCGAAGAAAGAGGCCATTTTCAAACCTCCCCCGCTTCATGAGAATTTTCTCGTCACCTGCTAGAATATAATCGCCTGCAAGATTGCTGTCGGCAAATGCTCTTGATCCAGGGGAAGTGTATCCTCCTCCGGCATGAGCCTGTGATGTCATTAACGAAATCCACAGCAGCATAAAGAAGCTTGTGTGCAGCGCAAATTTCACTGTGAATCGGCTGAGATTGAGCATGAGATGCTCCCGTGCTTCAACGTTGATTGGGACGTCTCAGTGCTTGTGTTCAATTTTACGAGGTTCAACAACACCCACGCGGTTCCCAGCGTCTTTTCCAGCTCGGAGCCAAAAGAGCCCGTCGGTTGAGAACTGAAAAGAATATTCGAGCGACTTCCAAGAACGTGTGCGCAACGATGCTGCGGGAAGAATCCAACGGTAGCGGTAATTCAAGCCGTTTCGTCCTGCATAAGTCAGCCATTGGTTGCCGCGCTGTCCTGTATCCACTTTCCAATTCACCTGCGCTTGAATGGCTTGCGGCGATACTTCGAACGATGTTGTCAAACCTGGAACGAGTACTTCTGCTTCAACAGCATAGCACGCGTTATCGAGTTGGTCGTCGCTGAATGCTTCTGTGTTGGCAAGAGGAGTTGGATTGGAAAATGACGAGCAGTCGGCCGGGCCTTTGACCAATTGCCACTGACCTGCCCAAGTAGGCGAGGAAGTGATACCCGAACGAATATCGACGTCGTAATTTTTTCCAAAATTGCTGTCCCAGCCTCCTTCGCATCCGCGCCCACGCGTGCGGAACCAAAGTTGTGCGCGGGTCGCATCTTCTGGAACCTCAAAACGAGCGGGAAGCGACAGCATTGTTCCGCCTTGAAACGAATTCAAAGCAGACGAATATTCTTCGCCGTTAGGGAAGAACCGAACGAAGGCCTCGGTCTGCCATGCCGGAAGGCCGTTGTAGCTGCTCCCTTGGCAGTTTGGCAGTCGAGAGAGATCGTACTCAACGAGCATTGATTGTCCGGGATGCACTTCACCGCGAAGCTCGGAACTCCAATCCCCCAAAAATCTCAGAGTCGCAGAGCCACGCCCGGCTCTTTCACAAAGTGTTGGCTCAGTCGCTGTTTTCCAGTTGTTTGCAGAACCGAGTGTGTAAGTTTCGGTCAGCCCTGTTTGAGAATTGTGGTCGAAAATTCTTCGGCCGTCACTGCTTTGCAGAAATGGAATGATCTGAAGAGACTCTGAATGTGCGGGAAAAGAGGTGATATCGCCGTTTCGCGCTGCAATAGTATCGTTAGAAATTCGAAATTGGTGCCTTTGCAGGCTTGCTGAAGCCCCCGGAACTGCAACTCCAGGAGCTGTGTGCCAGGTTGAGTCGCGCTGGCGGCGGTACAAAAGTTGAATTGATGCCCCAGATTTGAGGGGGGCAGAAGCCGTATCAACGGTGGCCTCAAATGCGAACCACGATCGTCCCACGTTGTCGGTTTCGGTTTCTGGAAGACCCGTTACCGAGTTCAAAACGATTTGAGCGCTGCGCAAAACAACCTGACACGAATGATCTGCGCTGTCGCTTGAAAGAGCCTTGAACGTCTCACCCCGTGCCAACGGGGTGCAATGAGGCAAAAGTTCTGCTGCTGTCACGAGCATCAGGACGAGTCCTGCAATCTTCTTGCTGGAGTTTAATTGAAGCATTCTTCTGACCCCCTAAGGTCGGTCGTGTCTTTAAAGGGGGGCGTAGCACAGAAAGCTCGTCGCGGCAAAAGCCCAGCCTTTGCTTGCCCTGTGCTGTGTCATGGGTGATACAGGCTGGTTCTATGGCGCGACCGTAGCAGGGAGGAAATTGCGATGATTTTGGGCTCACATCTCGAAAAAATGATTGAATCGGCCGAGAAATTGAATCTTCAGCCCAGCGGCTCAGGCACGGCGAGTCAAACTTCCGGGGCCAAAAACTTCCCTGCTCTTCGGAGCGCTCGCAACTACTACGAGCCTCACCGCTATTGCAGGCAAATACACCTCACCCTCGCTGGTCGAATCAGCTTCGATGAAGATCGTTTTGAAGCGTATGCATACATTGTTGTGAAGACCCTCTCTGAAGGTGCTCAGCAAGTGACTTTTGATGCTCGTGAAATGCAGATTCACGAAATTGCAACTGCACCAATTAATGCCTTCGACATAATGAACCCATACGCAATTGAGTCGTTGCAATTTAACGCGAGCGCATTCGAATACGATCATGCAATTTTATCAATCAAATTTAATGAGTCGATGCGGCAAGGCCAGCTTGCAGTTGTTCGTATTCACTATTCAGTTGTGAGGCCCAATGCCGGCCTCTATTTCGTGCATAAGAAAACGACAACCGACGCTGCCTACGACTGCGTTTGGACTCAAGGCCAAGACACTGATTCTCCATTCTGGTTCCCATGCCAAGATGATCCTCGAATGAAGATCACCGTGCTGCAAAGAATTAGTTTTCCCGCTGCTTGGAAAGGCCTGGGAAATGGGCAGTGCATCAGCGACACGGCAGATAATCATTGGCGCACTCAGGAATGGATTTTGCGCCATCCACACGCCCCCTATCTTGTAGCATTTGCTTGTGGTGAATTTCATGAACACAAAACGTCGTGGCGTGGTCGTGACGTCAATGTTCTGGTTCCGCAGAAATTCTCTGATTGTGCTGGGCAGCTCTGTCAAGATACCGCAAAAATGCTCGAATTTTATTCCAACTATTGGGGTTATGAGTACCCTTGGAGTAAATATGGGCAGGCTTTTGTTGCTGATTTTCTTTATGGTGGAATGGAAAATACCACTGCAACTTTCAACACCGACAATGTTATCGGCCCACAGGAATTCCTGGTTGGAAGTGAGTCGCGAAACTTTCTTGTGATGCACGAGCTTGCGCATCAGTGGTTTGGCGATACGGTCACCTGTGAAACTTGGTCTGAGGGGTGGTTAAACGAAGGTTTTGCGACACATTCCGAAGTGCTTTGGGAAGAGTTTTGCAATGGTAAAGCCAGCGGAATTTTCTATCTCATGGAGAATTTTCAGGATGGGTACCTAGAAGAATCTAAAACTTACCAGCGCCCCATCGTTTTCAATCAATTTGAGTTTGTTTCCGAGATTTTTGACGCCCATTTGTACGACAAGGGCGCCTTGGTTCTGAATCATCTTCGCGACACAATCGGTGAAGATGCATTCCGCCGCGCGGTGGGTCACTATCTGACCAAGCACCAGTTCTCTCCTGTGAGCACTCAAGATCTCATTCGTGCCATTGAAGAGGCAACTGGGTTCAACGCCCGCAGATTTTTCGATACCTTTGTATTTCGCGCAGGTCACATTGAACTTGAGGCCGAAGTTAAGAAAACTGAGGTCGTTGCAAACGGCCTTGAAGTGACTCTCGTGCAGAAACAGAAGTCCAGCGAGGAGTTGCCAGCCGAGTTTCAAACACGGATCTTTATTCAATATGAGGATGGAAGCGGCGAAGAGCGACCACTCGCTGTTGCAAAAACAGAAGAGAAGATGATCATCAGCGCGAATGCACCCGTTGCATTTGCAATCGTCGATCCCAGCTGCGCGGTAGTGGGTTCTACAAAACAGAAGATTTCTCAGGATTTTGCGAAAAAAATCTTGGCAACAAAAGAATGCAAGGGTCCGCTGAGCTACTTTAAGTTTTTAGCTACGAAATCATTATGTGAAGGTTTTGTCTCGCAGGAGATCAGGGAGTTGATTCTTGGCTGGCTCAAAGGCGAGCAGCTTTGGCGCGCGCGAGCCTGTGCTTACACCATGCTTTCTGAAACGAATGCCGAGGTTGCTGCACAGCTGTTAACGTCGAGCGTTGAGCGTCATCCCCTGGCGCGTGGTGCTTGGATTTCAGCAGTCAGCAAATCGACAACTGAGAATAAGCAAGATTGGCTAAAGAACCTGAAGGACATTGCAAACACCGTCAATGAACCCCTTATGGTTCGCGACTCTGCTCTTGCTGGAATTGTTGAACTTTTAAAAAAGACACCATTTCTTCGCACACCCGATGAGCGTCAGGCCATCGCTGCTTGGGCTTGGTCACTTGCGCGTGGAAGCACTCACTTAGGATTGGTTGAGGCTGGAGCTTTGCGAGTGGTTGCAGAGTTGGTTCAGGCTCAAGATCTTATTCCGCTGCAAGAATTAGTAGAAAGTCAGCAATTGCCTTTCCGTGTTCGCGTTGCAGCTCTGAAGGCGATCGGAACTCTCTCAAGTCGATTTCCAGAGCTTCGTGCCGAAACTCGACCTCTACTTCAGCAATACGGCAACAAGCACCATCCGGTTCGGCTTATTGCTGCCTTGCCAGAGGCCTGGGTTGAGTCGCAAGATTCAGCGCTGACAGGAGCATTTGATTCCTATATTCACAGAAAGAACTATGGCCTGCTGTCGATGTTGATTCCGCGCGCTCGCCGAGCACAGGAACGATTCAATAAGCGAATTTCTCCCAATGGCGCTGCGGACAAATTTTCCGAGCTGGCGGAACTTAAAGAGAAGTTGGGCAAACTTTCCAAGGATTTTGATGAACTCAAGGAAGTTGTGAAAAACTCAGCACCAAAACCTTCTCCGGCTTTGCCAGGATAAAATTGCCCACCGTTCTTGTCAGTGATTGTGAGATTCTCAAAAAGGTTTTTGCCAAATTTGAGAATCTCACATTTTTTTTGGCTGAAAAGAGCGGGAGATCAAACAATGCTGAAGAAAACGGTGGAGTCATTGGCTCGAGAACTCGAGACGGAACGCCTTGGAAACATTCGTCGGCTCGCACTCATTCGCCTTTGCACTGTTGGTGCATTCTTCCTGCTTCACCTGATTCTCGGCTGGGGATTCTCGATGTCGAGTTTTCGCGGCAAAGAGGTGATATTCACAAGCTACTTGCTTGTCAGTGGGTTGCTTTGGCTTGCTTCGAAACGAAATAAATCAATCCGGAATGCGAGTACATATGCCATTCCTCTCCTCGATCTTCCCTTCACATTCATGATTCTCGCGCAGTGGGCAGAGGGCAAGGGCGTTCAAGGACAAATTGCCACGGGTTTGATTGGGTTGTCCTTCATGCTTTTTTTCATAAATTTATCGGGATTTTACTTCAGCACTCTGCAGTCAATCACAACTGCTTCCATGGCTGTGGTGCTAACCGTTATATTGCATTTTGAAACTAGAGTGCCACCTGATTCAAGAATTGTAGCTGTTTTGTTGTTGCTTGCAGCTGTTGTGTCAACGCACATAAAGGCAAGCCGATTGCACGTTCTTGTGAAGCGTTCCTTTGATGAGCATATGCGACTTGAAAAATTGACGCGGTATTTTTCGCCCTCAGTTGCTCAGTTACTTCAATCTAGTCAGGCAGACATTCATCAAAATGGTCGAGAGCTTGATGTAACGGTTTTGTTCGCTGATATTCGAGACTTTACGAAAATGAGTTCAACTCTTGCGGGCAAGGATGTTGTTAAGCTCCTCAATGAAGTTCATGAGCATCTTGTGAAGTGTATCTTTGAAACGGGTGGCACACTCGATAAATACATCGGCGATGGTGTGATGGCGTACTTCGGAGCCCCGGTCGCAAATCAGCTTCATGCCGATCAAGCCGTGAATTGTGCGCTCAAAATGCGCGCCGCCATCGGTGAATTGAATGTGTTGCGAGCATCACGAGGCGAGGAACCTCTACGTGTGGGAATTGGCATTCACTCGGGACTCGCCGTCGTTGGGGATGTCGGAGCAAAATTTCGTCGCGAATTTACCGTCATTGGTGACACAGTAAACACAGCATCAAGAATCGAATCTCTGACAAAAAAACATTGCGTCGATATTCTTGCGAGTGAAGAGGTTCGGGCTCGGCTCAATTCCAACAGCATTCTCACTTTTCAGGGCGAGGATGTTTTACGAGGTAAAAATTCCAGCATTCGCACATATGCGATTGCTGGAGTCTGATTTTAATTCGTTTTCCAGAGCAAAAGTTAAGCAAAGCAAATTTGCTTACTCATTGAAAAACAATCCATTCCATTGCGAGTCGCTTCTCACAAAAACGGGGCATCCAGCCCAGCGCGGAATTTTATGAATCTCTTTCCCTGAGTAATTATTCCCGTCAGTAAGGCACTTCCACTGTCCTTCGGGTAAATAGACATTGCGACCATTTTCGGGTGTAAGGTACGGCGCAACGAGCACATCTTTCGAGCCTGCAAAAAATTGATCTTCTATGGTCCAGCAGAGAGGATCAAGAGCATAGTGAAGCCAAAGAGGGCGAATGAAACTTTGCTGAGTGCGAACGCTATCTTTACCGCATTCAACAAAATAGGCTTTGAATTTGTTACGCAATGCCACGTCTTTTTTCACCTGCAGAAGAGCTTGTGTGCCAAACTCCCATGGTTCGCGTGCTGAGGTTCCGTGCATGCGTGCATGACTTCCCCAGAGACCAACCTGGGTCCAGCGTGTGAATAATTCGGCATCAGGCGATGGCCCGTAGAAGCCGCCAATATCGTGAGACCAAAAAACAGCTCCACCAACAGCTTGCGACAAACCACCACGCAGTGAGGCTCTTAATGCATTCCATGAAGTTTGACTGTCGCCAGCCCACTTCACTGGAGTCTTAGACATTTTTGTATAGCCGGAACGAGCCCACAGTATTCCCTGCTCTTTACACTCCTCACGGACAACTTCCATGACGCACAGGTTGTACAAATCAGAATAAACATTGCGTAATTCTTTTCCCGTGGAACCGTCGCTAAAGATGGCGTCGTGCGGAATCTCTTCGCCGAAGTCCGTTTTGAAACAATTTACGCCTGCACGTAAATAGGGTCTGTGTTGATCCTTCCACCAAGCTCGAGCATTTGAGTTTGTGAAATCGACAAGGCCTGCCAAGGGTGGTTGAGGAAATCCCTCCAAACCGGTTGGAACCCATTGGTATGGATACACATCGCCTTTGCTGTTTTTAGCAAAGAATCCGTTTTTTACACCTTCATTATAGAGCGATTCGGTGGCTGAAGAAACGTAAGGGTTTTCCCAAAGACAGACTTGAAATCCCTGCTCCCGAAGCCAAGGAATGAATGTCTGGTAAGGGCTCCAACGCGCAGTATCCCAAACAAAGTCAGTACGTGTTTGAGCTCGCATCCATGCTCTTGCATCGAGGTTGATAACCGATGCTCCTAGGCCGTGTTTTTTGTTACCCTCGAGAACAGTTCGAACTTCGTTTTCATCTTTGTAGAAGCATCTTGAGAGCCACAGACCATAGCTCCAATCGGGAACACTGCTGACACCACCCATCATTGCTCGCCATTGCTCTATGGCTGAGGCCGGCGCGGTTGGGTTGGCGAGATAAAGGCCAAGAACTGGGCCATCGCTGCAAAATGTGGTGATGTCATGGCGGCGTGAGCCAAAGTCAATGCGTCCGGGTTCGCACTGAAGCATCGCAAACGAATGTCCTTCGTTTGTGAGGAAGAAAGGTGTGCTCTGATAGCGGAGATGTCCGTTGACGCCAAGAGCGTCGGAGTTCATCACATCATAAACGCGGCCACGCAGGTTAGTTGCGCCGAATTGTTCGCCTCCACCAAAAATATATTGACTCTCTCCCATGTCCAAGGAACATCCGTATCCATCAGCATGTTTGAAAAATGCAAAGCTCATGGGGACGTCACCCACAAAGAGATCGAGCCCTGCGCTTTGCCAAGATCTCACTCCTGCAGAATTGAAAATTGAAATCAGAGGGTTTGATTTGCCGATCTTTAACATTCCTGCAGGAGATCTAAGCAACCAGTTGTCACTTTCAAATGAGATTTTAATTTCATTCGACGCGGTGTTGCTTAAAAGATCGTGTTCTCTCGGTGCGTCACCCATCCAAAGAACCCAAGCAGAAGGGGTTGTATCTAGGGCTCCTATGCGGAGAGAGGAGTTTGAACCATCTTTGAATTTTAAATTGAACAGAGCAAAACCACTGCGGTCGATTGTGTTCAATGATTCACACTCGACCGCTGCTATTTGCCGGAACGCTCCCCGGGCACGTGCAGTGAGGGATGGCCACTCAGGAGTGAGCGCAAAATTAATATCACTTGCAACTTCGTCATTGAGACGCATATCAAGCTCCCTTCACTCCACCTTGGGTGGGCGATGCAATCATGTGTTGGTGCAATTTGAACGAAAGAGCAAAAACGGGAAGAAGCAGAATGCACGCTCCAGCGCACAGTGGTCCCCATTCGGTTCCGAAACCTGTGACGTAGCCATTCAGCGTTAAAGGTGCTGTTTTTACCTGCGAACCGGCAAGAATAAGAGAGAAAAGAAAATCGTTCCAGCTCATCAAAAAGCAGAAAAGTGCAGCAACGACAATTCCTGGTTTTGTCACTGGCAAAACAACGTGAGAAAATGTTTGCACACGTGATGCACCATCGAGCGAAGCTGCCTCTTCGAGGACACGAGGAACAGCATCCATAAAGGGCATTAGAATCCAAGTGGCAAGAGGGAAATTCAACGCAGTGTGTGCTAGCACCAGGCCCGAAATCGTATCGTGGAGCATGAACTCTTTGAGCACCAGGAAGAGAGGAAGTGCAAGTGCCACTGGTGGCAGCAAACGTGCAATTAAAAGTGTTGTTAAGAGATGTTTCTTTACGTTGCTTTGCCAACGTGTGAGTGCAAATGCCATCAGCGCGCCGCAGGCAACCGAAAGAATCATTGAGCCACAAGCAATCAGAATTGAGTTCAAGAGGTCTGGAGCCAAACTTTGCTCAACGAAGAGTCGGTGAAAGTTAGACGCAGTCCAGCCGCCCCACGTGAACATCCCCGACTCCAAAAGACTCCGCGGTGTTTTGAATGCGGTTTGGATGATCATCACAACAGGCGCTATTTGAAGAGCGAGTAGAATTGCAATGATCGCCTTTGAAAAAAGAGGGATTTTATTCTGCGCGAGGGTTGTCATTTTAATTTCCTCCCGCCAGAGATGCTCGATTTTGAAGACGAGTTATCCCCCAAGCCAAACTCATTCCCAAGATCAACAACAGAATTGAGGCTGCCGATGCCGGACCAATCTGGAAAAAATGAAAAGCTTGTTTAACGACGAAAAGAGAAAGAAGTGATGTGGAGTCACCTGGGCCTCCTCCAGTCATCACATAAACTTCGGTAAAAACCTTGAGCGACTCCATCACCTTTAGCCCCATGGCAACCGCCAGGGTAGGTCGCAGAGCGGGGAAGATAATGTAACGAATGAGCTCGCGAGTGTTCGCTCCATCCATTTTAGCAGCTTCGTGAGCAGACTTGGGGAGTGCTTTCAGGCCTGCGTAAATGATGAGAAAGAGAAATGGCCACATGCGCCAAATGTCTTGCAAAACAATCGCCCAAAAAGCCCAGAATGAATCAGCAAGAGGTGACATGGGTTCATAGCCAAAAGCGTTAAAGAGCGAACTCAGTGGACCATCGTTTGGGTCATAGATGTATCGAAAGGTCAGTCCGGAAACAACCGGCAGAACGAACATTGGCAAAATCAGTAAAACCTCAACGATGCGCGGAAGCTTTCTTTGAAAATAAAGAAAAAGTGCCACAGTCGAGGCAATAAAGAGCTCGAGAGCAGTTGTTGTGAGCGTGAACACTGCTGCAAGCGACAACGAGCTCCAAAAAGAAGATTGCGTCACAAGCGTTTTGAAATGAGTCAGGCCTGCGAATTGCGTCGCACCTTCTTCGGTGCCTGACGACAAAGAAAGTGCCGCAACGGAGCTCTGAAGAACTGGCCACGCGATGAGAAGGGTGAGCAGCGCACACCCAGGAAGAACAAATATGATCAGCGAACGCTGCGAGCGGGCAAAAAACATTTAGTGTGCTTCCTTGCGCTGTGAGCCACCCATTGCAAGTTCATTCATTCTCCCAAGTGCTGCATAAAGTTCTGAAGCTGTCTCGGAGAGAGTTTTTTGTCCTGCGATCCAACGCGTGAAAGCCTTGCTGAGTTCATCGGATGTACTGCGATATTGTTTATGGCGAGGGCGCAGAAACGCTCTTTCAAAATTTAGATGAGTGGAACTCAACCAAGGGAATTGAGCAGTAAGCTTTGATTGTTGAAGAAGATCTGAGCGAGCTGTGCTTAGCCCTTTGGGAATCAGAGCCTCGTTCACTTCGCGAGATGTCCACCACCGCACAAAATTTGCGGCAGCCTCAACTTCCAGTGAATTTTTTCGAACTCCGGCGATCCAGGTTCCGGCTATTCCAGTTGAATCTGTTCCTGGAGACAGCGCATATCCAGTTTTTCCAACAACCAGAGATTTGTGTTCGTCTTCAAGGTCAAAAAAGAAACTATTCCACGTCATCATTTGAGCAACCCTGCCTTTTGCGTATGCCGACATGCGTTCGGTATGATGCCAAGCGCGGGCTGATTTAGGTGCAGTTTTCAGAAGCGATTCATAAAATTCGAGTGCTTCAGAAATTGTTGCGATATCGATGTTGGTTGAGCCGGGCTTGTAGCCGAAGCCAGCCAAAAGCCAAAGCAGTTCTACGGTTGTGCCCTCTGACATCTTGGTAAACGGTGCGAAGCCATAAAGATTCGGGGGGCGATGAAAAAATTGGGCTATCTCGCGTAATTCCAAAAAACTTCTGGCGGGCAGAAGCGCCCGGTTGAAACGCTTCTGAAAATTCGTCTTTTCTATGGGGTCGTTTAGGAGATCTTTTCTAAAAATATATTGATAGACGTTCCCGTTGACAGGCAAGCCCACCAAAGAGCCCTGGACTTTGGCTGCTTCAAGCGCTTTGCTCTCGAAGCCACCTGTGTTTTTGTCCGTAGTTGTGAGGGGCCACTCTTCTACGCCCAGCAATGATGTGTGAAATTGAGGAATGAACGGCTCGTCGACTGTGTAGACATCGTAAGTTCCACCGGCCGCGAGATCGGTCATCATTTTGGTCGCAACTGTGGAGGCCGGAATGTCATCGAACTGGACGCGGATTGAGTGTTGCTTCTCAAATTCTGGCAAGGCAATCCGCAACGCTGCAGATTGCCGGTCGCGGAACGACAAAACACGCAGCACCCGTTCGGGTTTTTTGGTGCAGCCAAAAACCAAAAGGGTTGCAATTGGCACAACAAATATTTTCCAACTACGCCACATCGTGACCCACCGCAGCTTTTAGCAGACGGAACCAGTCTTCGTGTTCGAGCTGGATTTTGAGGGCATCAACGGCAGCTTTTAAGCGTGCTTCTTTGCCTGTGCCTAGAACCGGCAAAACCTTTGACGGATGTCGCAACAACCAAGCATATGCGATAGATTCTGGATGTTCGACGTTATATTTTCGGCTCAGTTGATCAAGACAATTTCGCAGTTTGCGGGTGTGTTCATCGTCATTTGTAAACAAACGTCCACCAGCAAGCGGCGACCACGCCATAGGTGACATGCCGAGCTCAATGCATTGATCAAGTTGCCCGTTGAGCATTGGTTCCGTGTGCAGAAGCGAAAACTCTATTTGATTTGCGCTGAGTGGAGTTTTCAATTGCGCCTGAAGCATGCGAACTTGATTTGTTGTGAAGTTTGAAACGCCAAATTTTTTCACTTTGCCCTGAACTTGCAGGTCGTTGAAAGTTTCCGCAACTTCATTTGGATCCATCAGAGGATCTGGGCGGTGGATGAGTAAAAGATCTATTACTTCTGTTTTTAAATTTTTAAGCGAGCGCTCCACTGATTTGACGATATGTGTTCGGCTTGTGTCATATGTTTTGATTGCGTGTTCGGGCCGATTGCTCGATACGAGTTTGATGCCGCATTTTGTGATCAGTTGCATTTTATTTCGTGGGATTTTGTGCTTTGCAACCGCCTCGCCGAACAGTTCTTCGCAGGTGTAATTTCCATAAATATCAGCGTGGTCAAAAGTTGTAATTCCGTGCTCAAGTGCCATTGATATCTTTTTAGCAACAGCATCTGGGTTTGCTTCAGCCGCAACGTCGGCAAGTCGCCATGCACCAAAAATGAAGGGCGAGAGAATAGGTGTTGTCATAGGCGAGCTCCTGCAGCCAAGGGGGTGTCGGGGGGAGTTGTGGGAATGCGTCCCTGAATCTCGGCAAGCTTGCCGAGACGGAACTTGGGAAGCACATATTTTCCAACCAAGCCGCATTCATCAAAATGGGGGTAGCCTGATAACACAAATGAGCGGATTCCCATTTCAACATAGCGGTTGAGTTTCGCGACGATTTGGTCGGGATCTCCCACCAAGGCACATCCGCACCCTGATCGAGCCCGACCAACGCCTGTCCACAAAATGTCTTCTGCAAATCCCTCATCGTCAGCCAGCGTTCGCATTTCTGCCTGTTTGGCAACGCCGAAGGATTTTGAATCGAGTGCACGCGATCGAATTTCATCGCCCTTTTTGTCATCAAGTTTCGACAATAGACGCTGGGCAGCGGCGCGCGCTTCGGTTTCAGTTTCCCGAACAATCACGTGAACACGCAATCCAAAGTCCACTTGCCTGCCAAAGGCTTCAGCACGTCGTGTCATTTCTTGCATATGTGAGCGCAGCCTATCTTCGGTTTCTGGCCACATCAAAAAGACATCGCACTCGCGCGCGCAAAGATCGAGAGCATCTGGAGAAAGCCCGCCGAAATAGAGAAGCGGCCCGCCATTTTGTTGATAAGGTTTGCAAGGACTTGTGGGCAAGTTTAGCTTGTAGAATTCGCCTTGGAAATTGATTTGATCTTGAGTCCAGCACTGTCGGAGAATCTCACAGACCTCACGCGATTTTGCATAACGTGTTTTGGAATCGAGAGTTTCACCCGGTAGATCTGAAGAAATGATATTTACCGTCAGGCGACCTTCGAGCATGTGATCAAGAGTTGCTAGGGTGCGCGCTAGCATTGCGGGGTGAACTTCACCGCAGCGGACGGCTGCGAGTAAACTCATCTTCTTCAGGTGAGGAGCGATGCCGGCTGCGAATGTAAGCGTGTCTTGGCCAACTTGGAAGCTGCTCGGGCAGAGCATGTTGTTGAAACCCTGCCGCTCTGCCTCAAGAGCAATCTTGGATGTGTGGGCCCAAGAGCTTTTGAGCTTGGCATCGGGCACACCGAGAAACTGGAAGTCGTCAGAGCAGAGCGGGGCAAACCAACTCATTTCTACTATTTCAGGAGAGCGGGTCCGAGGAACTATGCCAGCGTTCAACAAAACATCCGTAGGAGTATTCACTCTCGGCGCTCCTTGCAGAGAATTTCAAGGTTGAAAATCCCTCCAGTCGGCGGTGAGTTCTCCAGTTTTGGCGTTCAGAGAAAAGGAGTCGGTGGCCATGATGGTTCCGGTTATTCCTTTAGCCTTAAATGCCAAATTGAACTCGAGTCCCGCGATGGGGTCTTCGAGAGTACCGCAATTTCGAGGTGCGAGCGAGAGGGAGTCAACCTCCAGATGCCACATGGGGTCGAGGACAATTTTCAAGGGCGTGAAGAGCACGTAAGGAACATATTGCCCCTTGCTGTTGTAGTCGGCTGCGTAGGAATAACTCACTTTGTACTCGACCTCAACGAGCTTAAAACCCAGCAGGCTTTTAAAGAGTTTTCTGAATGTTTTTCCCGATATTTTGCTGTTCTGAAGCGAAATGGCGGCAACACCATCAGGCCTGGCTTCAGCGATCACGTTCCCCTTCATCAGGGGAGTTTCCGGCGCGATCACTTTTTTCATGATGTCTGCAAAGGCATTTACAATTTTACTGATGGTATCAACCTTGTCAGAGATACCATCTTCGAAAATTCCAGTTCCCCTGGAAGGAGAGTTTTTGATCCAATTGAGCGTCTCTGCGTGTTGTTGAGGCTCATCTTCAAACGGTAATTCCAAAGTTTCAACCGTATACTGAATTTGGTCAGCCTCATTTTCTTCAAGTGCACTCGCCATTGCAATCGATTCATTGATTGCAAGAACGGCGCATAATGCGCAAATAAGGAACGACAAAAGAGGTCTTCTCATGTGATCACCTGCTTGAATTTTGTCCAAACCTACGAATCAGTGAGAGATTCGTCAACCTCAAATGTATCCGGCCCTTCGGGCGTCGAACTGAAGTTGCTCTCGGACAGAGGGATGGGCAATAGAAATCAGTGCTTTAGCGCGTTCCGCGACACTCAGGCCAATGAGCTCAGCCACTCCGTATTCTGTGACAACGGTATCGACGTCGTTGCGGCTAATGGATACCTTTGCTCCAGGTTTGAGCTCAAAGCAGATTTTCGAGGCTTTGCCATCGGGTGTCATCGAGCGCAATGCAATGATGCCTCGTCCACCCTCCGACCGTTGCGCTCCAGTGTGGGTGTCTGTGGCACCACCGACACCACTCAGTTCTCTGTGGCCAACAGATTCAGAACAAACCTGCCCAGTGATGTCGATCTCCACGGCAGTGTTAATTGAGATCATTTTATGATTCCGACAGATCCGGTTTGGGTCGTTGATGATGGATGCTGGGTGCAGTTCAACTGCAGGATTTTCAGCTACAAATTGATAAAGTGACTCGGATCCGTATACAAATGTCGCAACCATCTTCCTCGGCCAGAGAGTTTTGCAAGAGCCATTCACCACACCGTGTTCGTAGAGAGTTTTCATTGATTCGGTGAAGAGTTCAGTGTGTATACCAAGATTTTTTCTGTGAGTTAAGCATTCGCCCACTGCGTTGGGAATTCCGCCAATTCCAAGCTGGATTGTTGACCCATTTGGAACAAGTTCAGAGATATGAATTGCAATCATTCGATCCTGGTCTTCAGGTAATTCACTTTGGCATATCGGCAAGGGACGTTGATTCATAAGAAAAAGATCGACGTCTTCTATTGGGACAAAAGTGTCTCCGTACACAACAGGCATGTTTGGGTTGACTTCAAGAATGACGCTCTTGGCTTTGCGCAGAATATCTGGTTCGTAACAAGCGTTCACTCCCAAGCTCACAAAGCCTTTTTCGTTTGGAAGGCTACAGGTTCCCCAGAACACGTCTATTTCATTTTTGCGAATCAGATTAGGAGCCCACCGCGAAAGATGCTGAGGGACATAGTGAAGTAAATTGTGACCTTGAGCATTTCGAACGGCTGAAGTGAGAAACATGACGTTGAAGTGAAAGTTCTCAGAATGTCGCGTGTCACTAAAACAGGCATAGCTCTTGGTTGGATTAGCGCAATGCACGCGCAAACCTTGGTGTGATTGTGCGTGTTCGTGCAGATGCTCAAAGAAGAGACCGGGCTCTGCTGCCGCCATTGAAGCAACAACATGACCCGTCCGAGGAATGAGAGCGAATGCGGAATCGAGAGAGTTGAGTTTCCCGGCTAACAAATTTTCATGCATTTCTTATTTATCCCACAACAACAAGACAAGTCGCCTTGCGAAGAAATCTGTTTACCATTCGGCCCAAGTGAAAACGGTGCGCTCCCTCTTCAGCGTGCCGACCGAAAATCATCAGATCGATTTTATTGTCGACAACGAAATTCAGCAGCTCTTCATCTGCATGTCCTACAAGCAGATGTCCCTGACCGTGGTAGCCCTCTTCGGTGAGAAGCCTCGCTCGCTCTTGAACTGCTCTTTCCAGCCTCGATTCAGCCATGTCGTAAATCATTTCCAGTTCGCGATAGGTTGAATAAGCATCTGTAGTTTCAAAACCCGAATATCCGGGCGCGACGCGTTCAAAACAATGGGCTATATGCGCAACAGTTTTTCTTTGTGCATCGGCAGCAAGAAACTCGCGAAGCAGAGCTTCACTGAGTTGTGTATCGGGGCGCAGAGCCGTTGCGAGACCGATGTTTTTTATCTCTAATGGAAGCTTCTTTTCGCTGATGGGAAGTATCACGACCGGGATAGGGCTTTGTTCTGCTATTCTTTGTGCAACGCTTCCGAAAAGAGCAGTATAGAGGCGAGCGTGATGGTGCCGTCCAATGATAACTGCTCCATATTTTTTCTCCTCAGCTTCTAGAATTCCCAATATTTCGTTTTCGGCGTTTCCTAATTTTACATGAACCTGAAAATGTTCGCCCTCAGAATGAAGAACTGAGAGAGCTTTTTCTGCTTTCATTTGAGTCTGCGCCAGTAATTCACCACGGTATCGAGTCTCGAGCTGTTCCCATTTCTGCCCTTCTTCAAAGGGCATTGGACCAAGGAACAGTGGTGCATCTTCGAGCACGTGAACAAAAGTGAGTGAACATCCGAGTTGTTTGGCAAATGTAAGAGCGACTCGTTCTGTATTCAGGTCGGGATGCGATAGATCAGTCGCACATAGGAGGCGTTTGCCCTGAAGAATACTCATCACGAATTTCCTCCGACAAAAAGAAGAATGACTGAAAAGTATAGTCTAGTGAGTAGTTGATAAAGCCGTTTCTCGGATAAGAGCGAAAGAATGCACCTCATCCTATTGAGGGCAAGGAGGTCTGATGCGCTGCATTCTAATTATTTCTTTATTGTTGAGTTGTCTTGGAGGTGAAGGTTGGGCCCAATGGGATGTCTCCGCTTTGCGGACACTCGGAGGTGAATGCTTCATTGCTGATAGGGCGGTGGATGAATCAAAGCTGACGCTGAAATTTTCCCGTTTCTCCGCATCATTGGATTCATTCGGGGTGAGCTTGCTTGTCGACGAGGCTGATTGCACGGCAGGTGTGCAATTCAAGGTGCCTCCGCGACGGAAATTGAACTCACTAACGCACCGTGTTTTTGCATACGCAAATAAAAATGAAAGTGCTTCGATTGCACTCGATGTCGTGCTCTCCCTTGATACGCATCCTTTCGGAATTCATGGGCAACTTCCTTCCGGCAGCGCATTTAATAATACCGTTCTTCTCTATAAATCTTTTGATGCAGGATCGCTTTATGAATGCAGCGACGAGCCTAGGACAGTTGATGTCACGATGAATTGGAAACTGAGGGTAAAATCAGACGGCGACAATGGCCGAGCAACCCTTAATCTCTCTGGTGATGATTTGTGGACGGACTCATGGATTGAAACCATGCCTTGTGATTCAACGACCACCTTTGCATTGTCCGATGATGCTCTCCGGTGAACCACCGTTTTGAGTCTTTTTTCGAAAACAGTCGACGGGCGCGCTCGAGGTTGCGCCCTCGCAGAGAGTTGATTGTTGACCTTGGTTTAGCGAAAGCTGTGCTGCTCTTTCCAAGCAACGCTTTTTTGCATCAGTTGAGAAGAGTTCCACGGGTTTAGTCGCCATTGACGCACTTTCAGAGGAATCTACACGACGACAGCCAACTGCTGCGAGGAGTGCAGCAGCCATTAAACCAGCGAGACCAAGTTTGATTGTGGTCATATCCAAGAACCTGCCGAGCAAAAGATTTTCCAAATCACTCATCAAATTCTAGCAGAGGGCAGGGGCGACGGACAACTGTCGCCAGTCGGCGGGAAAATGTCGCAAAATATGTAGCCAGGGAGAAACTTGCGAGAAACTCGGGGCGCCTGGTAAGGCAAGCTGGTAACCAGGCAGAGGAGGAGCCACATGAGTCTTTCTGGTGTTCGAAAGTTTGCTTGGGCGACTCTGATTTATATGGTGTTCGTCATTGTTTGGGGTGCATTTGTTCGTGCCACGGGCTCTGGCGCTGGTTGTGGTGACCACTGGCCGCTCTGCAATGGCCAGGTTATTCCTCGGGCTCCAACAGCAGCAACTCTCATTGAAATCTCGCATCGACTTACGAGCGGCCTATCGCTCGTCATGGTTGTGATTCTCTTTTTCATGGCCCGACGTGTCAGCGCGAAGCAATCTGCTCTTCGCAGCGCTGCAGGATGGTCTCTTGGCTTTATTATCGTTGAAGCCTTGATTGGAGCTGGCTTGGTTTTGTTCGAGTTGGTTGCTCACAATGCGTCACTGAAACGCGTATTTTCAATGTCTGCTCACTTGTTGAACACGTTCGCTCTCTTGGGTGCACTCTGTTTGGTGATTCACAGGGCAGACGAGTCAATTCAACATCGCAAGTTCAATTCTTCTGACCTTGGTCTATTAAAATTACCTATAGTTACGGCTATTCTGTTGTCTCTCACCGGAATGACCGGCGCAATTGCTGCACTGGGGGACACTTTGTACAGCGCATTCGGTACAATGCCTCTTCAAGCCTATTTAGACGGTGAGGTACCGCTCTTGTTGAGGTTGCGGCTCGTTCACCCAGTTGTCGCAATTGCGACGGCCGCCTTTCTCGTTTGGTACCAGGTCCAGGTCGCAGATCGATTCCGAGAAGTGTCCATGACGCGATTGACCTGGTTAGTGAGCGGCCTCACGTTATTGGAAATTGGGCTGGGGTTTGTGAATGTTTACCTTATGGCCCCAGTTTGGATGCAGTTAGTTCATTTGGGTGTTGGAGTCTCCCTTTGGATTTCCTTTATGCAACAGAGTTTCCTTTCATACTCTAAGTCCATGATAAAATAGTTATAAACCGTTTAAATTCAAATTCCTGAGCAAGTCTCCGAACTCTCTCTTCGGGTCTGACAGACAAAGTCTGTCCAATCCTTTCTTTGGTTTCAGTGGGGGATTTCAATGGTTTACAAACGCAGTCGCCTAGACGAAATTGCTTTTCAAAAACAATTCGAGGAAGCGCTGAACCTCGCGATGCACCACATCGGTGTTAACTATTCTGAAGCTCTGGAGCTTGTTTTCACTCCCTTACGTGAGCAGGGGGGGCTAAGTGTTGCTGACTACGTCCGACGGGGTCAGCTGCCCCAAGCGAAAAGAGCTTTGGTAGAACTCATTGACGATCAAAAAAGAAGTGCGAACTCGAGCCGTCTCGCGCTGCCCTCACGCGTTCTCTGACTCTCTGCGTTGTTTTTCTTGTTCTTAGCTAATTTTGTTGAAATTTTTCTCAAGTGAGCGTCGCTAGTTCCGATACCCCGAAGGAAAAGTTCGCGGTCGGAGGCCTGTGGTGCACTCGAAATCTCAATCAACCAGGGACGCTAGCATTTGTGGAGGTGTTGCTGCGCATAGCTCCCGGGTCAGCACATGGCAGATTATTTTAGCGATCGTTTTTGCCGGATTTTTAACTTCTCCCGATGCATACGCCTCAGAAATTGAGGTTTTAAAGCAAAAAGGGTGCACACTTCTACTCTCACCCGGTTCAGACTTTTCGAAGGGCCAATTAGTCAAAGCGGAAACCTCTTCCGGTAAGGCTCTCACTTTTCGCGTGACAGCGCTCAAAGGACAAAAAGCATTTGCAAAAATGACCGCACGAGCAGGCCGATGCATCTCTGTTGGTGGACAAACACTTTCATTGGATGGCAAAACCACTCGGCGTAAAACCAAACTTTCATTTGGAGTCATGGGCTCGGGCGGGCAATTTACTTTCAGCCAACCGTTTGTACCTTCAGACTTAGAAGCAGATTCAAGCCCAGAGACTCAAAAGGCTCAAACGGTCAATGGACTCAGTGGGCTTGGATTTTCTGCCGGTGGTTTGCTTCGATATGAATTTAAAACACCGTTCGCAGTTGAGCTGGGTGTTGGCGCCCTCAGTTCAACAACAACCGGAAAAACGAAGCTTGTCAATGGTGATGACTATCAGGTTGAGGGGAAATTCCTCGAAGTTATGTTGCAACCTGCGCTGGCAATTACAAGCTGCTTAAGCGCAAGACTTTTCTGCAAAGCAGGAGGAGTTTTTGCCATTCCAATAAAATCAACAATTAGCGTGAAAACAAATATATTAGATGAATCAGCGGCTTTAAAATACTCACGCATGGGTGGTGAATTCGCCGCAGGAATTAACATTGGCCGAAATCTTACGATTCTAGGTGGCATGCAAATTTCACAAGACAAAGGTAGTTTCAAGTTTGCTAGTTCAATTGACGCAGTCAGCATTGGAGTTTTAACGGTCTATATTTTTGGTGGCGTCGCTGCCGTTTTCTGAGGGCACCAACAGTGCATTTTCGAAAACAAAAATATTTATCAGGAAAACTCAAAAAGAAAATCTTGGCTGTAACAAGTTTGGTGATATCTTTGCACCTCGTGTCAGGTTGCAAAAGAAATAAAACAGAATTCACGGATGCACTGCCGCTTGAAATTCAAAACGAACCTCGCGATTATCTCCGAGGTGCCTTGATTGACTTAGTCAGTCCTGCACAAAGCGTAGGGGTAGATTTAGCGTTACTCATGAAACAAGGGATACTCACTTCAATCCCTCCGGTCACTCATTTTTCAACGAGCAAAAACGTATTTTCTTCCCTAAATGTGATGATGCAGCACGGAATCGGTTCATCAACAATGACAAGCGGGGAGGTGCTCCGCGCTGAGACTTTCTCTTTGAGGGGCAATATTAATCCTGGGTCGTTGAATTTCTCAGGAAAAACTTTGCCCCTCCATCTTTCTCTGAGCGCAAATGCCAGCATCAATATCTATCGAAATTTTGCAGATACTGCGGAGGCGAAAAGATTTGCCCCTTTTTCCTTTGTTGACTTGCCACTCACAATAGAAAACGCCCGAAAATTCAGACGAGGTGACTTAATTGTTATCCCTCTCGATGCACAGTTCATGAGCTCAGTGGACGGAAGTTTTTTGCGGTCGGTTCACCAGGCTGGAGTTGTAGTTGAAAAATTACTTGGCAACAGTTTACTTGGACATGCGCAGTCGGGTTTGAGGGGAAACCTAATTGTTTCCGGACGATTTGAAATGCATATCTTCAAAACAGCCAACGATGTAGTCAGGGTAAGGTTATTTCAGCAATCAGAGAGAAATGTTTCTGGAGGAGCCTCGGCATCTGCCTCCGCTTCTGCAAAATATACATTAATTCCCTTTTCTAAAATTCATCAAGTGAGTGAAATAAAGAAAATTCGAAGAGTCAGTTTTTATGGAAGCACAGATCTGAAAAAGCAGGATGAAATGTACAACCAGCTAGGTTCGAGCATACTCTCGGGCACTGGCTCGAATGATTTATTAAATAGCCAATTTGATGCTCAAATGAAATCAAAAAACGACGGCCTGCTTGATTTAGCCAAACAAGCCTCAATAGTTGTAGATGACGTTCAGAGAGCTACGACAGATAAATTGAATTCAATTTCCGACTTAATAAATAAAAAAATAGTCGGTAAAGTAAATCAGCCCATTGCGAAAATGAAAAAATTCACAGACCAAGAGCTTCGATTCGATGCGCAGGTGAGTTGGAATGAAAGCCGGAAGAATAGAATACAGTTTCTCGCCGACTATCAATTCGATCTGAGCAATGAACTGGGTCAACAGGCTTTTCTTCATGCTGTCACAGGCGCGACCACGTTTTTTGCAACAGGTGCAGATAAAATGGATGTTTTTCAAAGAGGAAAAACAATTCATAACTTTGCTCCCGCCGAAAGAATTGCGCGTGAAAATGCAGGTGAGAATAATCCGCCCGTCGTGCGGATAGTAGGTGCTAGCTCACGCAGTGAGATGGCTGAAAGTGTTTTTCAAATACAAGTTGGTCAGAAAGCGAATTTCTCACTCTCTGAAAATTGGCAGCGCGAAAATTACAGTCTCGAAAAAAAGGACTCTTCGCAGATGCCGGAAGAGTCTTTTCTGACCCGTTGGGTTTTTAAGCAGGGGTACCGTTTTGGAATTGTTTCTGATCGGCAGCTTCGCAGCAGCGGGTACATAAGCGACTCTTCGTCGCTCCCCGGTGAGCAGCCGCTGTATTGGTATAGCCGCGAAACGGAGGGAATTTCTCCTGGGGCGAATCATCTCGCTCAGTTCATCAGTTCCGCCTACAACACCCTAGGTCCAGTCGCTTCGGGTCTCATGTTATCAGGTAAATATCGTGGCGAAGTTGAGGGGGAGTTTCGCGGGCGATTGGTCGTAGCTTTCTCACCGAAGAGTCTTCAGCATATATTTGATGAGAAAGTGACCACCGATTCAGCTGTCTGGCGGGCGATTGCTGGCGTATCAAAAACATTCGACAATACTTTTGGTCTTCCGTTTTTGATGTTTCCCCCAGGACTGCCTCAGGGTGTTGCGGGTTCAGTTCATCAAGATGATTGTGAAACAATCTCTCGAAATTGGGGCAATTTCTACTGCCATTTTGTTTCGAGCGAATTCCTACCTCGGCTACGCAGCGTTCAACAAAGCCGCAATCCCCAAGATAAGCTCCGGTTTCTTGAATCGTTTTTTGGAAAGGGCTTTGGGGCAAACAAAATAGGGGCTGAGGTGTTGGCCCGAGTACTTCTTCAGATTCTTATTGAGGGGAAGGGTAAATTGGGGCCCGAAGATGTGGCTGTTTGGTTTGAAACACGTCAGGGCGCTTCAGCCGCCGTTGAATACAATCCACACGTAAAGTATGGAAATCCTGAACTCATTGGGCTGTTAGATTCTGTGTTGCTTCCCTGGTGAAAAAATTATCAGAAAACTGTTGGATTCTCATTCTTGCCATGCTAGGTTCGCGTCGCTCTGGGGTAGAGGATTTTAAGTATACTTCCTTTCCAGAGATGAGACGTTTTAAGGAGAAGTCATGGGTAAGAAGTTGTACGTTGGTAATATCCCTTATACTGCTACAGAAGAAGCGCTTGCACAGGCGTTTTCTGAGTGTGGCCAAGTGGAGTCAGTTCGTATCGTAACTGACCGGGAAACAGGCCGTAGCAAGGGATTTGCTTTCGTTGAAATGGGAACTGACGATCAAGCTCAGGAAGCCATTTCTAAGTGGAACGGCGCTCAATGGGGCGGTCGCTCCATGACCGTCAATGAAGCTCGTCCTCAGCCAGAGCGCGGCGACCGTCCTCGTCGTGATTTCGGCGGTGGTGATCGCGGTCCTCGTGGCTTCGGCTCAGGCCCACGCCGCTAA
>CAIZJW010000284.1 GCA_903933385.1 uncultured Silvanigrella sp.
ACAGATGCAGCGCAACAAACCGCGGCAATTACCTTAAAGAATGCAACCCTACCGAATGTTCTCACTGCATTCCGATTGTCGAAGGCAACATTTCGAAACATCAAGCAGAACCTGGTTTGGGCTTTTGGTTACAATATTGTTCTCATTCCCATGGCGATCACTGGGAAACTCACTCCAATGTGGGCTGCGGCTGCGATGGCATTTTCGAGTGTTTTTGTTGTGCTGAATTCGCTGCGGCTTTTGCGATTTGAAAGCCGAGATACAGAGTAATTAGACTAAAAAGAGCAGCAAGCCAGCCTGCTGTACCATAGCCAATCAACTCTTTGTTCACACCCGTTGAAACAATAGCAGACGCAGAAAGAGCTGCGGCTCCTTGGGCCAACGATTGAATAGATGCCGTCAAACTCAAATATGAACCACGCTTGCGAGGTTCAACAACAGTGGTGAGAAGCGACATAAAGGGCACCATTCGGCCACCCATGCAAATCATAAAAAGTGATGTCACCGAAAGTATATAAAACATATTGGAGGTCGTGAGGTGCGTGAGAATAAAGAGAGGAAAAATCGAAACCACAATTCCAACGGGGAAGGTTTTGTGTGGAGTTAGCTTATCGGTGAATTTGCCAATGAACGGCATCGTTATAATGCTGGAAAGTCCACCAAAAAGATAAATGAGAGGGAGATTATTCTCAGGAAATCCCAAATTATTCACTAGATAGGGGCTTATAAATGGGATGACCATAAATTGTCCCATGATGATAAAAATAGTCGCTAGAAATCCAAGAATTGCGTTCTTCTCTGAAAAGAAATGGAACATCTGCGAAATTCTTGATTTCACAGTGACGCTTGGATCGATATGGCCTGTGAGCGAAGGAAATCGAAATTGTGCGGCAAGGTATAGAGCCAAGAGTAACCCACTGACACTGAGAAAGGGCGCGTGCCAGCCGAGCTTGTTTGCCATGAGCAGCCCGAGTGGAACGCCAAGTACCGAAGCGATTGAGAATGCAAGCATCACCCGACTGATTGCAAAGCCACGCCGTTCTGGAGGGAAAACATCGGAAATAACGGCCTGTACCAATGCCCCCAAGATTCCGCCGAAGAAACCTGCAACACAACGGGCAATCATCAGAATCGGCGCGCTTGGAGCCAATCCACACAAGAGTGTTCCGGCAAAAAGCCCTACCAAACAAAATTTCAGGAAAGTGCGTCTGTCGAAGCGGTCGATGAAGGGTGCGCTGAGAAGTCCGGCAAGTCCGCTACTGATGCCGTAAGCTGAGACAATATGTCCGAACTCAGATGTATTCAGGGAAAAGATGCGCATGAGTTGTGGGCCCAAGGGCATCATCACCATGAAGTCCATGACGTGAGCAAACTGCACAGACGCTAGCAGAATGAGCACAGTTTTTTCGCGATTTCCTTGTTCAAGTGTGCTCACGAGGTCCTCCTGATAAGGTTCCAAGTCTAACACAAAGGGTTTTTCTCTGGGAAACATGATAAACCTTTCGGCAGTCTCTTGGCGCCTGACACGTTGAACTGGTGTCGGGTGGAGTTTTGAAACATCGCTTACCTTTGGAGAACAGGGCCATGTTTAGCTCTTTGGTTCAATGCAAAGTGGCACCTCTTGAATCAGCACTGCACATGCCTTTCAATATTTCAAAAGGCAGTGTTGAAAAAGTTGAAAATGTTTTAATCTCTCTCAGAGATGAACAGGGTCACGTTGGACTTGGCGAAGCTGCTCCATTTCCGGTTTTGACCGGCGACACGCAAGAGATCGCTCTCGAAGCATCAGAGCAAATTTTGGCTGAGTTCTTAGCGCTCACGCCCGCTGCTGCGCTGGAAAAACTCCACAAAGATCTTTGGCCCGCATTCCGCTACGCTCCGTCGGCGCGCACGGGCGTAGAGATCGCCTTGTGGGATATTTACGCTCAACAAATAAA
>CAIZJW010000285.1 GCA_903933385.1 uncultured Silvanigrella sp.
AGAAATCAGAGACCTTTAATTCAGCGATGATAGTGCCCCAAGAAGAAAAAACTATAATCCGATCCGCAAGGAGGGCAGCTTCCTCCATATTGTGGGTCACAAGCACGTATGAAACGCGATTGATTGCATGCAAGTGCAAGAGGTCGTCTTGGAGCTTTTCGCGAGTAATATCATCGAGCGCTGAAAAGGGCTCATCCAGCAAAAGCAAGCGCGGCGAAAGAATCAGAGCACGCGCTATTGCAGCGCGCATTTTCATCCCGCCGGAAAGTTCATCGGGAAAGGATTTTCGACGCTCCCAGAGCCCCACTTGCGTGAGAATGTCTCGAATTCTCTGCTGGGAATCAGTGCTCTGTGCTTTCTCGGGCATCAGAGACAAAAGCACCTGGACGTTGTCTTCAACATTTTTCCAAGGAAGAAGTGAGGGCTCCTGAAATACAAAAGACATGTCTCTTGCAGATATAGAGCGCTGCACCCTTCCTTTGCCGGGAATGAGAAGTCCAGAGAAAACATTTAACAAGGTACTTTTACCGCAACCCGAGGGACCAAGGAGTGCAACGCGATCGGCTCCGCCCACTTGAATATTTATTCCGCTGAGAATGGATCGGCCATGAAAATCCACGCCAACATCTTCACAACGGATCAAAATTTCTTCTGAAGATGTCATGGTTGTTTTGATGCCTGTGAAAGAAATTTGAGGGTGTAGGCCCTCTCAATGGGAAGTTCCGCGGGAAAGAGCTTCCCTTCAACAAGACTGTTGTGAAAGGCTTTCCAGCGCTCCGGCGTCATGGCACCGATACCAAGGCGCAATGCATCACCCGACTCCACGAGTCCCATTTCTTTCATTTGGTTGAAGCCAAAAAGTAACAGATCGTCTTTCATTTCAGGATTTATTCTCTTGATGGCGGCAAATGCGGGCTGCGGATTGGCGAGATAGCTCTTCCATCCTGCGATGGAGGCCGTCACGAATTTTTGCACCAACTCCGGATTTTTCTCGACAAGTTCACTTCTCGTCTCAATGGTGGTGGCATACGGAAGATAACCATGATCTGCGAGGTATATGACATTGGGCTTCTTTCCTAATTGCTTCTCGATTGTAAAGGGTTCAGATGTTCCGTATCCCTGCTGAATAGCTTGAGGATCCGCCAAAAAAGGCGCGATGTTGAAAGTATAAGGACGCTTTTGCTCATCCGTGTAGCCGTAGCGTGCCGCCAAGAACGGCCAGAAGGATGTATTGGCCGTTGCCGACACCAAAATTGGCTTGCCCTTCATGCTCTCGAGAGAATCGTTACCTACACCCGAATGAGAAATGAGCACCTGGGGATCTTTTTGAAAGATGGCAGCAACGGTGACAATCGGAATGTCTTGAGAAACGGCGCGAACAGCCTCAAAACCACTGCCCATAAAGAAGTCGGTGCCACCGCTCATGAGAAGAATTGGGCCATTGACTTGTGCATTGCCCTGGCGAATTTCAACATTTAGGCCCTCTTTTTTATAAAGCCCTTCTTCAACAGCTTGAAAGAACCCTCCTTGTTCTGCCTGCGCAAACCAGTTCGTGGTAAAAACAATTTTTGCTTCGGACGCTGCCGGCTCTTTCTCTTGCGATTTTTTTCCTATCACAAGAGCAATTCCAATAAGTGCTGCGAACAGAAAAACTGCAGCAAGAATTAATCCCAATTTATTTTTTGCTTTATTGAAATCCGACTCAACCAACATAATTAGCACCCCAAGCTCAGCTCATGATTTAATTCAAGGACTCAACAGCAGTTTCAATCCGAGACCATTTCCCCGCGGCAATTTCAACTGGGCAACACCTTCGTGATAAGGGCTCGCTTCAGTAACTCGCTGTTGCAGGAAAAATGGTGTGTCTAGGTCGCACCATTGTATTGCACCTGTGCCGCAAACAGCATGCAAAGATGAAGTCATCGCAATCTCACTTTCAACCATTCCGCCAATCATGAGAGGAATGTTGAAACGCTGCGCTATTTCGGCGATGAGCAGCGACTCGCGCACCCCCGACTTCATAAATTTAAGATTGATCATGTGCGCACAGCGATCGTTTACAATTCGCATCGCATCACTGACAGTTTTGACTGATTCATCCGCACACACAGGTATTGGGAGTGCTTCACTGAGTCGCGCCATTCCCGCAAAATCATCTTCAGGCAGTGGCTGTTCAAAAAAAAGTGGCTCAACTTTGCGGGCCATCAATTCGGCCACCAATCGCTTTGCAGATTCAACTGCGAATCCTTGGTTGCCATCCAAACTTATTTTCAGCGGATTGTTGGCACACGCCATAAGGTTCATCACCCTGTCGATGTCATCGTGCAGCGTACCACCTCCC
>CAIZJW010000286.1 GCA_903933385.1 uncultured Silvanigrella sp.
GGTGGCACGGGCCTTGGTCTAGCGATTGTGAAGAAGATCATCTCTCAACATGGTGGCACAGTGGTTTGCAGCAGTGAAAAGAGCGCCGCTTTTCCAGAGGGCAAGGTTGAGTTTGTTTTCCAACTCCAAGCAGCCTCGCCAGTGGAGGAGTCGCTGCTGCAACCGTCGAACACAGTTCAAAGCAGACAGGGTTTGCCAGAAGCCGCGCAGAGCAGCAAAGGGAAGATGCAGAGCGCCCTAAAAGCCACGCCAAACATCCCAGGGGCTACCCAGCACGCCAGAGAAGCCACACACGCGGCCCCGAAACCCCGGGTTGTCTTCCTTGACGACTCTCCCCTTGCCCGCTGGGTGTGGGAGGCCAAGCTCAAGCCCCATACCGAAATCCGCTGTTTTGAAGGGCCTAGGGAGCTCCGGGAGGCTATCGAGTCTTGCGGCATTGAGCTTTCTGGCGTGCACACCATTATCACCGATCACTACTTCGCTCCCGACGAGCGCCTCACAGGCCTCGATGTTGCACGTGAGCTCCGAAGCGGGGGCTTTACGGGGCGCATTCTGCTCGCCTCCAATGGGGCTTTCTCACCCGCCGACCTCGCGGGCCTTGTGGATAAAGTTGTGGATAAAAATCCGGTGGAGTGGGAAAAACTAAACACCGCTGAAACTGAATGAGCGGCCCGCTATTGGCTGGCGATAAATGCAATCAGCCCGGTACAAAGGACCAATGTTCGGTCACCAGTGTCATTTTATCCACATATCAAGGATAAAAATCGAAAAAATTGATTTTTATGTTATTATCGAGGTATAAAATAGCATTAGTTTAAATTTTATATCATTTTCATAGGTTAAAATGACCCAAATAACCAAACAAAGGGCCTCCAGACGAACACTCGAGGAGATTCAGAACTCCCTGAATCCCATCGCGGTCTTCGTCAGAGAGCGAAGAAAAAAGCTCAAATATACGCAAGAGGAATTGGCGGAACGAACAGGAACGAGTCTTGGTTTTGTGAAATCGCTGGAGCTCGGGAAAAACTCCGTTCGTGTCGACAAGGTGAATCAAGTGCTCGCCCTGTTCGGAGCGCGACTGGAGCCCTGCAACGCTCCTCGCGATGAAGACTCATGACCAGGAGAGGCAAAGTTTTTATATTCAATAAATTCGCAGGTGTTTTGGAAGAGTCGAGCGATGGTGGTTATCGATTTCAATATACCCCCAGCTATCTCGCGAAACCGAACGCGAAAGCCGCAAGTCTAACGTTACCGCTGCGCACTGAGCCATTCCACTCTAAAATCATGTTTCCATTTTTCGATGGGCTTATTCCCGAAGGTTGGCTTTTGAACATCGCGTTAAAAAATTGGAAAATCGACCCTCACGATCGCATGGAGCTCCTTCTCAAGGTTTGCGGAGATTGCATCGGAGCCGTGCACGTTGAGCCGTTTCCAGATAAGGAGGACTTGTGAAAACTGCGAGATGCCTTGTCTGCTGTGAAAGTACCACCGATCCTGCTTATCATCCGAGCTGTGCCAGGAAACTCTTTGGTACCTCTCACCCGCCAGCTTTGGAATTCGCTCCAAAAGAAATCGAAAATCTGGCCAAGCAATTGATCAAAAGTCATGTTGCCATTCCGGGCGTTCAGCGAAAAATATCGCTTGCCCTCCGCTCGCAAGAGAGCGGAACGAGTCGTCTGACGATCATGGGTGTACTCGGCGGAACACATATCCTAAAGCCACCCTCAGTGGACTATCCAGAGTTGCCCGAACTTGAACACATAACGATGCGACTTGCCGAATCGTCAGGCATAGACACTGCCCCAAATGGCCTTATCACTCTGGGCGACGGCTCACGTGCATACATTGTCAAACGGTTTGATAGATATTCCCGTGGCAAAAAACTCGCCGTTGAAGATCTCTGCCAGCTCTCCGAACTGCCATCAGAAAGCAAATATCGAGGATCCACTGAAAGTGCTGGCAAAATTGTTCGCAAGTATTCACACAACCCGGGTGATGATGCTCTCCGCTTTTTTGAATTAATCCTGTTCTCATTCCTCACAGGAAATTCGGACATGCATCTAAAGAATTTTTCACTGTTGGAAAACAAAGAAAACACACTCGGCTTGAGCCCTGCGTATGATCTTCTCGCCACGCAACTCTTGATAAACGATCCTGAGGAATCAGCCCTTACAATCAATGGAAAGCGCTCAAGATTAAGAAGGGAAGACTTTCAGGCATTGGGAAAGTCACTAAAAATTCCGGAAAGTGTTCTTGAGAAAACGATCAATCGGCAACTCGAACTGCAAGTTGAGTGGCTGCGCCTTATGGACAATTCCTTCCTCTCCGAAAAAATGAAAGAACAACTGGCAAGTCTAATTTCAGAAAGAAGAAAGAGACTCATGCTGCACCGTGGAAACTCAGCGGTGATTTAAAATTCGGGACAAACGAAAAGCGAAATTAATTGTTGCAACGAATGTTTTGGCTGCTCGCAATGTGCAGAGAACTGAATGCGTTGACCAGAAATTTTCATGCATCACGTAAAGTGGGTAATTTTGATTCAGGCTCAAACCTAATGGGCCTCTCGCTGTCGCCAGGTGTAAAATTCACTCAAGTTTGAACGAGCACTTGTAAGCAGAGATCTACAAAAAATAAAAAAACTTTACCCAGTGCGCCAGAGCTAGTGGCAGGTTTAAAATCTTCCGATTTTGATCAAATGACATTGGTTTTGCGGATATCTTGATAGCAACTGGAGGATGATATCTCGAAATATATTCACCCAGACTGCGCGCTTTGGTTCGAGTGCCTGATTTAACCTCAATGGGAATGATTGCATTTCCCGAGCTTCGAATGAATTCCACTTCGGCCTCGCCTTCTTGCCAACAATAGAGCTGTTCCTCTTTGTCGGCAGGTGCAAGAGCTGCAAGACACTGCGCAACATAGACATCAGTGAAGAAGCCTTTGGCCAAACCAAAATCCTGTTGGATAATGACTTGATGGAGCAAATCGAGCAGGCAACACAACAGTCCAATGTCATAGGATACAAGGATGAACATGTTGGGTTTTGTGAAGTGCTCGAGAGGAAAGTCCTGCGAGTGAGGCGCTGGAGTTTAACGGGCGTCCAAAATTTCAATGACTCTCTCAGGCGAGAGATTCAGCAGAGCGGCAATGGCTTCAGGTGTTTGGCCGGTAGCGGATAAAGTGCGAACGGCCATTGAAAGGGCCTGCTGAGCTTCCAAGGCTCTTTGGTCTGCTTCACGCCGGACCTCCGCAACCCTCTGCTCGGCTTCATGCTGGGCTGCTACAATCCGCTGCTCGGCATCACGCTGGGTCTCCGCAACCCGCTGGTCTGCTTCATGCTGGGCTGCCGCAATCTTCTGCTCAGCCTCCTTCTCAATCATCATCTTCTCTTCGAGGCGTTCTTTTTCGAATCTTGCCTTCTCTTCGAGGCGTTCCTTTTCGAGCAAATACTTCTCATTGCGGACGGCGAATTCACCCTCCCAAATCATTCGCGCTCTGTCTTGCATCTTACTGTTTTTGGACACCATTTCGAGCACCTCACAGACTTTCAAGAAAAGCGGCTCCTCTTGGGCCAACTGCGTCACTTCAGCATAGGACTGAGCGAGGAACAAACGCATCCAAAGCCTTTGACTTGGTGGCACGGTATCTAATGCCTGCTGAATCTTTGGAAACTCGATAACGTCGATGCGAAAGCAATCTTTGTCAAGATAATCGTCTCCATCTCTTAGCTGGTAAGA
>CAIZJW010000287.1 GCA_903933385.1 uncultured Silvanigrella sp.
GAGGAGCTCTTTTGTCAGTGAGCTCTAATTGGTCGCTCTGGCCAGTTTTTGAAATTCATTATCGATCACTGCCGAGTTTCTGAGAGGTTAATCTGATGATTCTCGCAAACGTATTAAAGCAATTTTCTGCATTATCTTCGTTTGTTTTTTTGTTGGCGGCCTGTAGTGAGCCGGCTGCTCGCAAAAAGGCCGGTGAGAGTTTTATTGCTGATGTATTGACCATTGACAATGCTTCGGTCGATTCGCCCGGGAGTGTTCCGAAGTTCCGATTTGGCCCACAACCTTTTAAGATTTTAACAGATGTGAATGACCTGAGTGGAGAGGGGTTATCTTTGCTGCAGGGTGGCGATCTTGAGGTTATCGAGATGGCTGGCTCCATAATTGCAAACGGACTATTTACTGGCGGGAATCGGCCTCTTCTCGAATACCGAATCAATGATGGTGTAGTTAAGCCAAAAACTAGCAAATCATTAGCTATGCTCTCAGCTATGTATCAATTCGATTCATTGGTTGCCAATATTGAGCTTTTAACCGGAAAAAAGCCTGAAGAGTTCTCAAAAGAATTCGGCTCACTCCGAGTTCTTTTTCAACCCGCTATTCTCATGGATGATGATGGTGAACAGGTCAGGAATTATGAAACCAGTAATGCAGCTTATGTTGCAGGAGCAAAGCAGTTTGCTCTTTTCAAGACTTCAGATTCTGAGAAAGTTCCTCTGAGTTTTAATCCGCAAATCATTGCGCACGAGTTTGGTCATGCGATCTTTGAGACGGCGTTTTATGCTAATAATTATCAAACCTGCGATTCTAAGGATTTTGACAAAGCTAATTTGTTTAAAGGTAGGCTTGAACTTGAATATGTAATTCGCGGCCTTAATGAGGGATTTGCTGACTTTGTTAGTTTTGCCTGGACAGGATCGAGCAATATTTTGGAATCTTCGATAGGAAAGTCGAGTGCGTCTGCTCAGAGAAACTTTTCGGAATTAACCTTCGACTATGATGCCTGGAGTTCTGTTTCGAATACCTGCAGCGGGGGATTCTATTGTTTGGGATCGGTTTGGGCGCGAACCCTGCTTGATATCTATCAAGGGTTTAATTTTGATGTTCGTAATGGCGACCAGAGAAAGCAATTTCTCAGGGAATTAGTTGGAATGTTGAAATCAACGAGTGAAAAGCTTCGTGCCAACAACGGTGCTGCTCTGCCGCCGCCCGATGCTGAGATCGAGATGTGTAAGCCTCGACAAAAGAGGATCGGCTTAATTGACGATGAAATGCTTGGGACATTTTTGAAGGCCTTTGTTGAGTCATCGAGTGCTAGTTCGCGAAAACTTTATTGCGAAAAAATAGCGCTCCGATTTGGATCTTTCGGGTTTGCAAATAAGTTTCGCGGGAGTTGTTCATGAAAAGGCTGGTCAAAGGACTATTATCCTCTGTTCTCTTGCTATCAGCCGTCAGTCACGCATCTCAGTCTGGTTCCGTAAAGCTGACTCAAAATGATCAGAAGTCTGAGCGATTAAGTTTGCGGGATCTTTTTTTGCCTCGACGCTATTTAGCGTCCGTTGGCTATGGCCTGATTCCTCGAGAAATCTTTGGGCAGGAGGCATTCTTTCAGGAAAGTTGGTTTGTTTCGGGGGCTGTGCATTGGGATTGCCACTTTCTGAAAGCTTGCGACCTCATACTAAGAGGCCACTATCAGGGATTTTTATCGCTGCCAGAAAGCAGCACTCAAATCAGCATAAAGCCCAGCGAATCAAGGGCTGGAGTTGAAGTAGGCGTTGAGAGTCATGCCTGGGTACCCTTGGGAATCTCGTTGGGCTACGTTTCAGCTTTTCGGAAGAATCAGCTCGAGTTGGGTACGAACGTGAGTAACGATTCAGGATCAGTGAAGTGGAGTGAGCAGGTGCGCAGTCCGTCGGTTCGCTTTTGGTTGGGAGTTCCATTGCTTCCTCAGAAGTTGAGCTTACTGATTGGTACGACACATGTGTATAGCAACGAGATGGCTTCTGAGAGGAATTTTTATTCTTCTGAACTACGTTTTGAGTTCTGAATTTTTTTGCAATTTCTTTTTATTTTCTTTGTTGAAGATACAAAAAAAGCCATCCTTGCGGATGGCTTTTATACTTAGAAAAGAGCTTCGATTAACGCTTGCTCTTTCCACCCTTACGGCTCGTACCAACTGCATCCTTGAGTGACTTCGCAGCGCGGAAGCTCACCTTTTTGGAGGCAGGGATGTTGATAGCTTCGCCCGTTTGTGGGTTGCGGCCAGTGCGAGCTGCGCGCTCCTTGGCAAACAGAATTCCAACTTTGTCGATGCGTGCTTTGTTTCCAGCTGCAATCTCGCTCTCGATGGTTGCGAGGAACTCTGTCAGAAGCGTTTTGGTCATCTTCTTAGGGAGCTTGTCGGTGAACTTATCAGCGACGGCAGAGATCAGTTGCTGTGTGGAAACAGTATTGTTGGCCATTGCGACTCCTTTGATTGAACACGTTGGTGTCTATGGGGAGATTAGCGGATGGTTTTTGGCAAATCAAGTTTCGCGGTGTATCTTCTGCGGGAGTTTCGAAAAAAAATCTGTGAAGAGCCTTCGGCACACACGAATCGAGTTGAGGTTTATTGATGACTGCATCCAGCTATTTCGTGCATAATTTTAGTCCATTCATTTTTACTGTACGTGGACTTAAACTCGATTGGATGTCTACCCCTGTTGGTTCTGGGGTGCTCGTGATTTTATTTCTGCTCGGTTTGGGAATGCTTTGGGGGTGGCCCCGTGCTCGCCAATTGAGTGATAAGCAGCTGAGTCATGTCTATTTACTGCGTCCATTTTTTGTTGCACTTGCAGTTGCAATAACAGCTCTTTTTGCTTTGCACAAAGCTGGCATTGACTGGGGACTGCGCTGGTATTCAACCATGTACCTTTTAGCATACACGTTCACATATCTCTGCTGCAGGCACTGGATCCGCAAACGCAGTATCATGCTTACACCAATGCTTCTCGATTCTCTCATTGCGTATGGCATGATTGGTATGATTGCTGGCGCACGTATTGCATATGTTTTTATTTATAATTGGGATTCGTATTCCAAGAATCCTGCCGACATGTTCAAAGTTTGGGAGGGTGGCTTATCGTTTCACGGCGGAATCGTCGGTGTCATTGCTGCCTTGATTATCTTCTGTCGGCAGAATGGAATCCCATTTTGGCATCTCTCCGACCGCTTGGCGCTCACTGTGCCCGTGGGAATTGGACTCGGACGTATTGGTAACTTCATGAATGGTGAGCTGTATGGTCGTGTCATTTCGGATCACGTTCCTTGGGCCATAATATTTCCAGGGGGTGGTGATCTTCCACGTCACCCAAGCCAAATCTATCAAAGTCTCGGTGAAGGCTGGCTGTTGTTTCTGACTCTCGCCCTTATTAATCGGATGAAACATCGGGAAGGAACTATTGGGGCAGCGTTTATTTTCTTTTACGGATTCTATCGTTTCTTCATGGAGTATTACCGAGAAGCTGATGAGCAGCTGAAGTATTATTTTAGCAACACAATGACAATGGGCCAAATTCTCTGTGTGCTCACGATGTTTGCAGGGATTGGTGTTTTTCTTGTCACTCGTGACACTCTTCAAACTCAGACCGAAGCTTGGCAGCAGCGCATTGATTCATTTCTTGCTCAGCGCAGGAAAATTGAGGCCGAGTGATTCGGCTTTTTATGTCTCTTCGCGTGGTGATTATGTGTCTGGGTTGAATTGAAATGTGCTCGTGAATCCAAGTCGAGTGAGTAGAGTTGCTTCTGCGGTGTTAGCTGCTGCTGTTAAAAGGACGCGTGTGCAGTTTGCTGGTACTCGAGGGAGTGCGCTCTGAATGAATTTTGCGCTCTGCTCAATGCCTTCCATTGGAAAATGACAGAGCGCGATGTGTGGTGCATCTGTTTGGATTGCCTGTTCCATTTCTTCGTCAGTTGCGACCGAGACAATCGGGCAAAGGCGACAATCGCGAGCCAATTCTATGGCCATTTGTAACTCATAAAGATCAAGACTTCCGGCGTGGATCTGTATTGCAGAGAATCCAAGATCCGAGGCGAGCAATATGTCGGCCTGCTGAGTGAGGAAGCCACATCGCACGATCATAGAATTTGTGCTTCTTGCGTTTGCAAGCGCATCTCGCAGATCATTTTCTTCAACTTGCCACGACTCTGTCATCCAAAACCCTGGGCGCAAAAAAAGACCCGCCACCGATGAGGGACTCAAATTTTTGAGTGAATTCAGAACTGTTGAGAAAGGTTCGTTGCTCGTGGTTTCCTGTGAGTTTATAGAGTTCGCTATGCTAAAGCAGCGACGCAGGTCGTTGTCCCACATGAAAACCGGGAAAATGGCGGGAGATTTTAGAGAGCCAGAAGCTCTGCCAAAATAAGATTTAAGTGATAACAAATCCCGGGTTTCGCATTGACGAAGAAGATCGTCACGCCAGGCAGTGCGGTCTTCACTTTTCCAAAATTCCTGCGCAGCAACTCTTTCGAGTTCGACAAAGGAATCAATGAGCGGGTGACTCAAGGGATTCTTTCCGCCATTGTTCGAGTTTGTTTTCGGCCTCGCCTGACTTCAGTGCAGCGCGAGCTTTTGCGATACCTTCCTTCATAGATTCAACAACTGAAGCACACCAAAGTGTCGCAGCTGCATTCACCACCACTGCGTCTTCAATGGCGCCAGGATTTCGGCCTTGAAGTGTGATTTTAAAACAACTCGCATTCTCCTCAATGCCAGCTCCGCGCAGGGCATCTTTTTTATAAGTAGGAATTCCGAAATCAGAGGGACTCCAAATTTCGGCATTCTGACTGCCATCGACCAACTGTATGATGCGGGAAGGACCGCAAACTGAGATTTCATCGAGACCATCTTCGCTGTGAACGACAAGCGCTCTTTTTCGACCTAGGTCATGGAGGCAGCGTGCAGCAAGAATCTGGATGTCCTCAGAGTACACACCCACCAGTTGCCCTGAAAGAGGTGCTGGGTTTGCGAGAGGTACGAGAAGGTCGAAGATAGTGTGAAACCCAAGGCTTCTGCGAACGACGCTGAGATGTTGCAGCGCTGGCAAAATCGCAGGTGCGTAGAGATAAGAGAGGCCGGTGCGATCGACTTGTGACTGCAGGGTGCCGAGGCTGCGGGATAGATGAATCCCCAGTGCTTCGAGCACGTCGGCACTTCCGCAGCGACTCGAAATTGAGCGAGTTCCGAACTTTGCGACTTTAGCTCCCGCAGCGGCAGCAACAACCGCAGCCATGGTTGAAATGTTGTATGTATGGGAGCCGTCGCCGCCTGTGCCAGAGTTATCCACAAGTCTGTCAACAGTCATGCCCGATGGAGTTCCTGGAGTCTTTTCTCTTCCAGAACCTACATATGAACCGGCTGGTTGAATGAGGCTTTCAAGGGCCCCCATCACGACGTCTTGCGTCAGGGGAGTGAGGCGGAACGCTGTCAGAATCGAAGCAACGCGGACGTCAGACAAGCTTGATTGCAGCATGCCGTCCATGAACTTACGAACTTCCGACCGTTGCAGACGCGCACCGGCGAATAGATGCTCCATGAATTGCGTAAAGACTGAATCTTGTGCGGACATAGAAGCACCCTCAGATGTCGTCGGAGTCCTCGGTTGTGATGGCCTGCATCGGATAAACCCGATGTGAATGACGCACCAGTGACACGAAATTGTTGTCCTCAATTCGCTCAAGGTCAAGGAACCTGACTATGCAATCGAAGACATTGACAGGCGCCTCGAGGCAAAGAATGTGCGCAGCGTCGCGGACCCAGTAACCCTGGCATTGTGGTATCGCCTTCACTATAGCCACCGGGCTTTCGGGCGAAAGGAGTTTGTCTTGCATGCCCCACATCAGGAGAGTCGGGCATTTTATCTTTCCTAAATCTTTGTCGAGGAAATCTTCAGAGCCAACCGTTTTTACGAAGTCCCTAACGCCGTCGTCTTTGAGTACCCGATAAACTCCACGTTTCAGAAGTGGACTCAAAACCGGAAGTCCGTTGTAGGGATAAACGCTCATGATACCAGGATAGATGCTGTGAAACTTATTCCAGCTCAAGTGCAAGAGAGTGTCGCGCAATGAATGGGTTCTGAAACCAAGCCCCCCTGGATTGAGGAGAGTGAGGGACTTTACCAATGCGGGCGACTCCACTGAGAGTGACATTCCCAGCCAGCCACCCAAACTCAGTCCGACGATATCTGCCGCATGTGGAGAGAGTGAGCGAACGAATTCTCGGATCGATTGCACGTGTTCTTTGCGCGTCATGACAGGATTGTTTGGTTTGCTGAAACCAGAAAAATGAAACAGGTCGGGTAGAACAACTCTACGTTTGTTCATAAGCATGAGTGCAAGCATTGCGAAGCATTGCCCGCTGCTGCCAATTCCATGAACCAAAATGAGTGGTGGTTCATCAGATTCAGGTTGAGAATCGTAGTAATGAAGCTGGCCAAAGGAATTGTCACTCGTGCATGATTTTAGGCCGAGTGGCCCCAATCCTTCGCGCACGATTCGGGCGAGAGTCAGATCGAGTTGGCGTTCTGCAAAACTCACAACATCAGAGTTTTCAACACGACGTGCTGGCCGAACGATGTTGTTAAGTAGTTTTAATCGGATAGTGCGGCTCATTTGCCCGCCGATAGAATCCGAAGGTATTGCATTGCTCAGAATGGCATCCTTTATGCTGTCTAGCAGAGGATTTTTTGATTTCGAGATGCGTTCCATGACTTCGTGTTCTCTCAGGAATTTGTCTGAACGATCTCTTGCAAAAGTATCAGCTCTAGTTCCTGAGCGTAAGTTCTGATTTGAACCTGATCGGGACCTTCAATTGTGATACGAGCCAGAGATTCAGTTCCACTATACCTGAAGAGAATTCGCCCTGCATTGCCAAGTTCTTTTTCTATTTCTGACAGTCGAGCTGAGAATTCTGGCAGGCGCTCAACCGGTACTTTGCGCTGCACTTTTACGTTGCGAGTGATTTGTGGAAGCTTTTGCATGACCTCGGAGAGCAGAGAAAGTGGTCGATTTCTGCGGCACATCATTTCGAGGACCTTAAGGCTCGCAATGATTCCATCACCCGTGGTGCTGGAGTCGAGGAATAAGAGGTGACCGCTTTGTTCTCCCCCGAGAACGATGTTGCGTTTGCGCATTTCCTCGACAACATGTCGGTCTCCCACAGGAGTGCGAAACACTTGAATGCCTGCTTTGCTTAACGCGACATCGAGACCTTTGTTACTCATAACCGTAACAACCACGCTGTTGTTCGCCAGCTGTCCGGTTGCCAGCATCTCTTGCGCGCACATCGCAATAATTTGGTCGCCGTCGAGGAAATTGCCTTTTTCATCTACAACCACCAGCCTGTCTGCATCGCCGTCGAGCGCAAGTCCTATGTCTGCACGATAGCGCAATACTTCTTCGCGCAGTTTTTCCGGATGAAGCGCGCCCGCTTCGAGGTTGATGTTAAAACCATTTGGTTCGTTATTGATCTCGAAGACTTCAGCGCCGAGCTCCCGAAGAACTTTTGGACCAACTCTGTATCCAGCACCATGTGCGCAGTCCATCACAATGCGCATGCCGTCGAGCTTGAGCGACTTCGGAAAGCGCTCCTTTAAGAAAACTGCATATTGTCCAATTGCATCATCAATGCGCTTTGCGCGTCCAATTCGTTGCGCGTTCACAACACGGTTTTCAAGATTTGGATTGTCTATAAGCTTTTCAATGAAATCTTCATCGGCGTCTGGAAGTTTGAAGCCATTTTTGTCGAAGAATTTAATACCATTGTCATGAAAAGGATTGTGACTCGCTGAAATCATAATGCCAGCGGAAGCTCTCATTCCTCGTGTGAGATAAGCCACGCCTGGGGTTGGGAGGGGCCCGACAAACAAAACGTCTGCACCGACAGAGCACAAGCCCGCGGAGAGAATTCCTTCGAGCATGTAACCACTGACACGTGTGTCTTTTCCAATAATAACGCGTGGTCGTTCGGTTTTTTCGCGGAGAGCTAACCCGAATGCCTGTCCTACTCGGAGCACCATCGATGGAGTCATAACTCCAACGTTGGCCTCACCTCGAATTCCATCTGTTCCAAAATATTTGCCCATGCCCGCCACATCCTTGTGTGAGGTTGTTCTGACTTTGTTACTTAATAGGACTCGCAACTTCAATGAAGTTGACCTTGACCGTGACTTTGTCGATGGATGGTTTGAATGCACCGCCAAGTTCAATCGCCAGGCCAGCTTGTGCGGTGTAGTCTTTTCCGCCCAAATTCGAAATGTCGACGGGAATGGTTGAAATTGAATCGAGTTTCGAAAGCGATTGGCGTGCACCTGTGAGTTCAATTTCAGAGGGGTTAATAGTCACTCTGCTAATTTCATAACCAAACTTGGGTGAGCCTTGTAGTACCGCTTTGACTGGGACTCTTTTAACTTCCAGGCGGTCGAGCTCAACATCAAGCCAAGGTTCATGCATGGTGAGAGAATATCGCTTGTCGAGATTCGGAAAATTTTCGCCTGAAATTGCCACGCGGATTTTTCCCAGACGCTCTTTGCGCAAATCAATTTCACCGGTGAGCTCTTCATCGGTCGGGACCCTGGAAAACAATGTATCGGGCATGCGCAATGTGACGTTAACAACTCGCTCGGGAGTCCCTGTCACTATGATTCCTTGCTCGGTTTGGAGGCGAACGCGCACTGTTCGGTTGAATTCGCGAACCTGCTGGTTTCGAACAATCAAAAAGAGAGCAACGGCAAATCCTACTGAAAGAATCTTCAAGCCGAAATTGTTTGTGAAGATGAATGTAATTCGACTAAAAATGGACGATGTTCCATTCATCACACAGTTCCCTTTTTGGCCTTGAAAGATTCAAGGTCGTTGGAATCAGCATCTTTGCCTGATGTTGAGCTTGAAGTCTCGGTTGTGTCCAGGGGCGGATTCAATGAAACACCTCCCACAGTGACATCTCGTGGAGGTGGCTCTGGAGGCATGGGCGGCACGAAACGATGATCGCTTTTGCTTTGTTCATCGTCGAAATCGTCGGTAGGATTTTGCAGTTCGAGCTCAACTTCTGAAAGAGGCTCAATCTCGTGCAAAGTAGATGTTGGTTGGGCTTCAGGCACTCGGTTTCGAGGGCCTGGGTGTCGCGGAAGTCGCAAATTCATGGACCAGCGCTGCGACTCTCCACCTGGAGTTGAAACAGTCCCTGTTGTGGAGAGCTGGCGTGCTGTCATCGTAGAACGCGGTTCTTCCTCGACCGCATTTTTTCTCTCACCCCAGGCGGGACGCCGTGTGTTTCCTCCGAATTCTTTCTTTGGCTTTTTGCTCGATGAATCGCTCAACAATTCCCACCACCAGTTTTTGATCGGCTGAGTGTAGCGAAGCAGGCCGGTTGCTTTTTCTCGTGTTTGCGGAATGAGCAGGCTCATTAACAACCTACGAGTGATGTCTGCGTTTGGTTGTCGCTGCATTTGTCCATCCCACGCGACCGAGATATTCCCGGTTTCCTCAGACACAACCAGAACCACTGCGTCAGTTTCCTCGGAAATACCCACCGCAGCGCTGTGGCGGGTGCCCATTTTTTTACTGAAGCTTGGATTCTTAGACAGGGGCAATTGCGCAGATGCGCAGCTGAGGCGACCTTTCTGGATGATCACAGCGCCGTCGTGGAGCGGAGAGAACGATTGAAAAATCGAGAGAAGAATTTGCTCACTCACGAGCGAATCAAGTTTTACACTATGATCATAGAGCCGATCGAGTCCGATTCCACGCTCAAATACGATAATAGCCCCTGCGCGTTCATGGCTGAGTGTGCGCGCTGCATTAATTGCTTCATCAATTGCACGCACTCCAATATCTTCGTCCATTCCTTGAATAAACGGCCCTCGGCCCACGCGAGTCAGCAGACGACGTAGGTCGTCTTGGAAAAGAACAATAACCACAACGATGATTGAGGAATAAAATTTTGAAATGATCCAATTCAGAGTGTTGAGCTCAAGGTAACCACTCATTGCATAGGCAATAAATATTATAATGATACCGATCAAAACCTGAACGGCGCGCGTACCCCGGAGCATGTTCATAACTTGGTAGCAAATTATGGAAACAAAGAAGATATCGAGAAACACACGCCAATTCATTTGCTGCAGATGGTCGGCAAAGAGCATTTGTTTTGTTACCTCTTGTCGACTGCTGTTCCGGGGGGAGGCGTGAATTCAAAGCTACTTGCAGCCACTTTTCCCGGTTTGAACGAGTTGAAGGTTATGTTTGTTTTGTTGCCGTTTCTGAATTCAATCTTGATGATGCTCACAAATCCGCTGGCTTGATCAATTGCGAGCGAGATGTTTTTTTGCCCGCTTTTTTTGAGTGGTTCGAGCACTACGCAAGTGTGATTGTTTGGGCAGTTTGAATTTCCTTGGCTTTCATCATTTGCGAATGAATTCACTTTTTCAAGACTGTATTTATTGGGCAGTTTGTCGAGTTGGAAGACGACATCAAGAAACTCTAGGTCGCTCGCATTTGCAGGCAAACGCATCGCGTGTTTCGTGTTTTCAACATATTTCCAGAACCATTCACCGTCATTGATGTAGAGTTCTTTTCCTGGGTTGCTAATTTCCCATCTGAATTTTCGCGGCTGTGAAAATATAAGTTCACCGACGCTTAGAGTGGTTTTCTTGCGCAGGGCGCTAAAAACCTTCTGTTCGAATTTGACTCTAAACGATGTGTGGATGTTCGATTTTGCTTGAAGAGCTCTCAGTTCTGCTGCGATCTTTTCACTTGCATTCCCTTGAACGGTTGATGCTGCCGTATTTGAATTGGCCTCGGCGAGTGAGAAATGCACTGAGGAAAGGCACAGTAACGCCAGCGCGCTTCGTTGTCCTGATAAAGCAACGATTTTAAATATGCGTTCTGGATGGAACTGGCTTTTCATGATTTGGCTCCGGCTCAGCATGTCTTATGGCAAACTTGCCCGACAAGCTTGGAAGCTGCAAGCCCGGTAGCCCAAGTTCTACGAAAGGAGACGATCAAGCGCTTCGAGGTCGTTCACAACCGTGAAGAGGTCTGCAGGAGGTCGACTCAATCCCGTAGCTGCAATTGATTCGAGCCAAGATATGAGTGCCGTGTAGTAACCATCATTGTTTAGAATGTAGACTGGCTTGTCCATGAAGCCCAAGGTGTTGGCTGTCAGTACTTCAAAAAGCTCGTCAAGCGTTCCAAGGCCACCAGGCAATATTATAAAGACATCAGATTCATTCATTAGAATGTCTTTACGCTGAGCCATGGTTTCAACAGTTATAAATTCCTGAATGTCTTTATGCGCTAGTTCTTTGTTGGCAAGCTTTTTGGGCAAAACGCCGAGCACCCGTCCACCTTTCGAGAGAACACCGTTGGCTGTTGCTCCCATAAGTCCGTCTTTGCTTCCCCCGTAAACAAGTCGCATTCCATGCTTGGCGATAAGCTGGCCAACAGCAAATGCGTCCTCTCGGAACTGTTCGGAACGGCCGTTCTGAGCGCCGCAGAACACACATACTGAGCGATTAAATGCCTTCATGATTTAGACGTCCATTAGGATTTTTGCAGGGAACTCAGTTGCGGCGAGGCCAGATTGGATTCTGGCACGACCGAAAGAGTTGGAGCGAATGTCACTGGATTTTGTCTGAGACGCAAGCCAATGAATTGGCCCACAAGAACTGCTCCGAACATGCACAAGTCGACACCTGTCAAGAGCGTTTCTTCGAGGAGGAGAAGTGACAAGGCACAGCCAGCGCTGAGTCCCAGAAACTGCCACCAGTTGTTGAAGTCGCGGCCAATACGGAGGGAGTTTTTGATATGAATACGAGGCCGCATCGCAAGTAGCAGAATCCCAAAAAGGAACGCTGGAGTTGTAGCAACGAGTCGGTGCGTTGAGTTTGCATTGAAGTGACCCATCACAGGAGTTCGATCGCCCATGATTTGCAATGCCAGCCAGCCCCCCAAACTTAAAAGGATGGCTGAAACAGCGGTTGGAATGCTCCAAAAGGTTACACTTGAAATGCTTCGGTCTTGAGCGCGTTGGAGGCTTGAAGCGCCGCCGAACAAGAGAGCAGAAATGAGCGAAAGACAACGCGGTAAAGCGAAAGAAAAGCCGTCTGCCCCTGGAAGGAGATGCAATTGTGGGGCGATTGATTTGCCGGGACGTAAGATCTCTAAAACTTCGGGCATGAGAAAGAGGGTGGCAGCCAAGATCATGGCAAGTGCAGAGATACGACTTTGAAAATCTATCAGGGGTTCGCTCCCCGTGACCAATCTCCACATCGTTCTGCTCCAGGGGATGAATGCTAAAGCTATTGAATGAATTGGGGACCACCCCGGTGATGCGAGTGCCAGGCCCTGAACAAAAAGCCCGGCCGCAACGAGCAAGCCCGCAACAGTGGCTCTCTTCCAGGTTTCACGCTCCGGAATGAGAGTTTGAAGGAGGGCAGACCAATTGAGAATTGTGCTTGCAAGGCACCCAGCCAAAGACGCGAGAAGAGCCCAGCCAAAGCCACTCAATGCACCGGTTTTGCTTACTAAAGCAGAGTGGGCCAGCAGCGCAGCCATGCCAAGTCCCAGCAAAAGTGAACTGCTTTGCGCCGAAACCCTGTCAGATGCTTCTTTTGTGGCTTTTTTATGACCCATAGGCGTGTCCGATTTTCTTTCTTGGAAAAAGGGCTCGCGGGGAACCGTTGCTTTTTTCAGAATGCTTGCCGGGGCTACCAAAGAGCTGGCCAACACGCCAGCTTTTTTTTTCGACCCGACAATCACTTGTTCTGCCTTTGATTGTGCAATATCGAGGGCCTCTGTGCTCTTTCCTCAGAAAGGACGGAACGTAGCCCGATGACCTCATTGCAACACATGTCGACCACCCGATTGCCGACCCTCTGGGGTCCTTTCCAGATGTCTCTCTATTTGGAATCCGCCACTGGCAAAGAGCACATTCTTTTGTGGATGGGTGATTGGAGTGGAGCAGAAAAGTTGCCTCTTGTGCGGATTCACTCTGAATGCCTGACTGGCGATGTTTTCTCTTCTTTGCGGTGCGATTGTGGGCAGCAACTTCAGGATTCAATGAATGCCATTGCAAAAGAAGGCTGTGGTGCGATCCTCTATTTGAGACAAGAAGGCCGCGGAATTGGACTATCCGCAAAAATGCGAGCCTACGCTTTGCAAGATGCTGGAATGGACACCGTTGAAGCAAACCTAGCGCTCGGCTTTTCAGCCGACGAAAGAAATTTCGCATTGGCTGCTGAAATGTTGAAGTTGTCGGGTGTTTTGAGAGTTCGTCTGATGACAAACAATCCTGCCAAGATCGAGGCGCTGGAAGGAGCCGGCATCAAGGTTGAGGAACGAGTGCCAGTGACCCCCATTCTTCAGCATGAAAACTCCAAATACATCCGTACAAAAATGGAAAAGATGCGGCATATTATAAGCCTAGAGGCGGCCGAGGCGGCCGATTTGCCTGCAACAGGTGAAGGGTAAATCCTGCAGAGTACTGCCAAATCAGTGTCACTTCGCGCAATCCTTCAGCCTGCGCTCAACTTCATTTTGCTATCCTCTCAATGAGTCAATGGCACATCCGTGTGGGATTCAGCAGGAGGATGGCACGTGGGCTTGTTGGGGATTCAGCCTTTTTGCTTAACAATCATATGCCTGACGAGTGCTGTAGCGGTGGCCGACGTGCGCCGTGCAGAGCCCTCTGCTTTGGCTAACCTCAACATCCGACATCATCTCATCCCTGGCCTCAAATTGAATGCGAAAAGCTCGAAGGCATTGCCAAACAAGGCAACTGCGCCAGCCCCTCAGTCGGCTGCCACTGCTGTGCAAAATCAGCGCCCAGCCGTTCCGCCGCCACCCCCAGTGCGCCGATCGTCCAGCGTTTCGTGGCAAGCAGCCTGTCGAGAGCCAGTGCGGGTGAGCTTTTTTGGAGACTATTGGGTGGCACCAAATAGCCCCGCCGCAGACATGAAGCACTCCCTTTTGGATAATCTCCGACCGCTGTTGGGATGGGCTGACTTCAATGTAGTTAACTTCGAAGGAAGCATCACCAATGCAAAGAAACGCGCATTTCCAGCATTCCCTTTCGCTTTAAAGCAAGCCTCCGACAGTTTGAAGTGGCTTTCGTCCGCAGGTGTGAATCACTTAACGAGAGCTAATAATCACGCCATGGACTTTGGTTGGGAGGGGGCCGAAGAGACTTCAGCTGCCATCAAGGCGGCCAGTATGAAATTCTCAGGAATTGGCAGTGATTTGAAATCAGCTTTGAAGCCAATGTGGCTTGAGAAGAATGGCATGAAGATTGCGGTTGTGTCGGTCACAACCACTTACCCTGCCGAGGCCTGGGCGGCCGACAAAAAACCTGGAGTTGCCTTTCCAAGAGCCGATGCTTTGCGGAAAACGATTCAAGGTGTTCGTGATGAGGCTGATTTTGTAGTTGTGGCCTTTCACTGGGGAGAAGAACTGAAGCCAACACTTCGAGATCATCAACCCCAGCATGCAAAAGTTGCGCTCGATGCAGGTGCTGACCTGGTTGTTGGTCATCATGCACACGTGGCACAAAAGATAGACGTTGAACCGGAAAACGGAATGATTGTTTACGGTCTCGGAAATTTCATTTTCACCTCTCTGTCTCGCGACGCGAAATTTGGACTAGGCTCGCATTTTGAATTCTGCCGCGCCGATGTGCCCGATGCCGAAGGGGCAACCCACCATTTTAAAATGGTTCTGACTCCGCTGCTGACCTACAATCGGAGCACTGGATATCGTTCGCGCATGATGAATCTTGGCGAATTTCTTCCTTTTGCCCGTGAGTATGTCAGAAAAGGCTATTTTTCCCCTGAACTTGAGTTCTTCGTTCCCGGCGAAGATCGCGTAAAGACGCTTGGTGAGTGGTTGCAGCCGCGCGAACAAGCCTCTAAAGAAGGACGAGAAGTCCGCTAAGTCCATTGTCCAAACCGGGGTCCTCAAAATGAACGTTTTGTCTATGGTCAAACCGACCAACGAACCTATTGAAAACATCCGCGACACAGAAGCAGCATGGGCACAGTTTGAATCTGCCACGCGAGAGATTCCACTTGGCCTTGAAGTTCCCATGATTATTGGTGGGCAGAAAATCTACTCAAATCAAAAGGGCAAAAGTCTCAATCCTGCGAACAAGCAAATCGTCTGTTCATTCCAAGAAGCTGATGCAAGTCATGCGCAAAAAGCCATCGATGCTGCACTCGCAGCAAAGCCGGCGTGGGCTGCATTGTCACCAGCCACACGCTTGCAGAAATTTCGAGATCTCGAAGCAGTTCTGGCGAAATGGAAATACCAAACCTGCGCAACCGCTGCCGTTGAGTGCGGCTACACAGCCAATGAAACATCTGCGAGTTGGGCCGAGCTGATGGATTTCGTGCGATTCAACAATTGGTTTTATTCTGAGCTCATCGCTGAGCGCATGGGTGATGGACCAATGGAGACAAACCAGTTGCAGTTGCGTCCGCTCAAAGGCTTCACTTGCGCAGTGACTCCCTTCAACTTTCCTATCGCAATTGGCTACAACCTTCCTCTTGTGATGGCGCTCACTGGCAATACCGTTGTTTGGAAACCCAGCAGCGATGCAATTCTCACGAGTTATCTTCTCATGCTCGCGCTTGATGAAGCAGGATTTCCTCATGGTGTTATTAACTTTCTTACCGGTGAAGGGCCAAATTGTCTCCCAACCGTTCTCAAGCATCCTGAGTTAACCGCATTGAATTTCACTGGTAGTTTTAACACTGCGCGTGTTTTTGGAAATTATCTTTTCAACACAGACTTCCCCCGTGACAATTTCCCCCGCTTTATTGCAGAAACGGGTGGCAAAGATTTTCTTGTTGCCGATGCCGATATTGATGTCGTTGATACGGCTCAAGCAATTGTTCAAGGAGCTTTCGGACGCAGCGGTCAGAAGTGTTCTGCAAATAGTGTGGTGCTTGTTGATGAGAAAATTTGGCCAACACTCAAGGTTGAACTTATTAAGCAAGCGCAGGCTCAACTCATGATTAATCCTGTGGAACGCAAGGCTGACCTCGGACCGGTTATAAATCAGCGTGCGTTCGATAAAATCAAGGCTGCTGTCGAGAAAGCAAAGGCAGATAAAAGCTGTACATTCATCACAGGCGGAAAATGTGACGATAGCAAGGGGTACTATGTTGAGCCGACATTGATTGAGGTCGACAAAGATATTCACGATCTCCTCAGCGTTGAGATTTTTGGCCCCGTCACTGCTGTGCGTACCTTCAAGACACTCGAAGATGCTGTCAGAATCATTGAACAACATTCCTACCGGCTGACTGGTTCGGTCATTAGCCGCAACGAAACATTCCTTGAAAAGGCGATTCCTGTTCTTTCTCAATTAGCCGGCAATTTTTATGTGAATAGAAAGACAACTGGTGCAGTTGTGAATCAACAGCCCTTTGGTGGCGACGGTGCCAGTGGCACAAACGCTAAAGCTGGTGGGAAATGGTATGTTCTCAACTTTGTTTCGCAGGGAAGTATCACTCGCCGTCATACGCGTAGTACAACTCCGCAAGCCTTTTCCGCACTTAAGAATACGCTCGGTCGTTGATTGATTTTGTTCTCTTTGGCACACAGTGTTTATGAGTCAAACTCTATTCGCTGTGTGCTTTTCTTTTTCTGCTTTGCGATTGCGAATTCAGACTCCATTGCAAAGCAGCTGAACACGTTTCGGCTAAATTTGAACCCTCGGATAGTCGCAAGTACGCAGGCCTATTTATGTTGTCGATACCGATAAGGTTCATAAGTAGAGAAATATCTACAAACAATCGAGCCCAACCCAAAGCCTCAGGTGGTTTGTCGGTGGCCCAATCTTGAAGAATGGTTCGCATAGGTTTCGCATCCGCAGAAATGGTTTTTTCCACAGCAGTTCCAAATCCAAGTTGCGAGTTCTCTTGGCTACAAACTCGACAAAATCCTCTCAGAATATCGATTTCTTCAATTCTCGTGAGAGGAATATTGTCTGTAAGCCACGATGCTGCGACGACTTCAATGCGATTTTGTCGCAAAAGCCACCTGCAGTTTTCAAGCCATTCTCGCCAAAGACTGCTCCTGGGATCCGAACCATTTGATGGCGGTATGTGAAATTTCTTCGACGCACATCGAACAATCAGATCGATGTGAGCCCGCTCTTCCAGCGACAATGGCCAACTTTTAAAAGCAAGTTGCCAATCTCGAGATTCAAAGCCTTCGTTGTGAATGCACATCAATGCAAACAAGCTTCCAGGATGACGAAGTGCGAGATCAGGAACGACTAGTTTTGGAGCTTTGAGTTGATTTGAAGTATCTCCCTCGCGAAGAGATTTTGAATTTGGATGAGAATCTCGCAAAAGCACTGGTTGTGCAGATTTTACGTTTTTCGTGAACGAGTTTATGGCTAAGGTTTTGAGTTTGGAAATTTCTAACAAAACTCTCTCAAGGCTTATGTGGATGAGTTCTCCGGTCAGTGATTGTGCCGCCTGGCGAGTTGTTTCCTCGATTTCAAAATTCAAATTTGCAGCAAAGCGATAGAGTCTGAGAATACGAAGAGGGTCTTCATGAAGGCGGGTGATCGCATCACCCACGCATCGGAGCTGTCGACTGTTCAGATCACTCATACCCTCATGAAAATCAACAATGACGTCGTCAATTGGATCAAAATAGAGTGCGTTTACTGTAAAGTCGCGGCGAGAGCTGTCTTCCTCAATGGTACCCGGGCCTACTTTGCTTGGGTGACGCCTATCGACGTAGTCGGATTCTTTGCGAAAAGTTGCAATCTCGAAGGAATGTTCTCCGATACTTGTGAGCCCGACTCCAAAAGCTTTGCCAATGGCTAAAGTTCCGGGGAGTATCTTGCGCACACTGTTGAAGGAAGCGTCGGTTGCGATGTCGATGTCTTGGGGGACAAATGTCGGATTCAATAGAAAATCGCGCACGCAGCCGCCAACCCACCATGCCTGCCATCCCGCCTTTTTGAGCGTTTCACAGATGCCGCGCGCTGCCAAAATGCGTGGGTGTTCCGACACTGCTTTATCGAGCTTATATGGTATCATCTGTCTCAATATCCAAGCTCCGATATTTGTTGAAAGGAAAACCCCTTTGGCGACCCGGGATTCCCATACCCGAGAGAGTATCATGAACAAGATGCTTGAGGGCAGAGGTTGGTTCTTGATTTGCGCTTTCATTGCCGTCTTGGCAGGGATCAGTCGATTTTTGTTTCTCGCCGAAAAACCCTACCACCACGATGAAAGCTTGCATGCTTACTATTCGCATCGCGTAGCCCAAGGAAATCCACACGAATACTCAGCTCTTCTTCATGGCCCAGTTCTTTACTACCTTGTTGGCACATTTATGGCGATCTTTGGGGCTGGCGAATTCATTGCACGCTTTCCGGCAGCGCTGTGCAGTGTGGCTCTGGTCGTACTCCCTTTGTTTTGGAGTCGAAACATCGGCAGGGCCGCGGCTGTCTGTATTTCAATGTTGCTACTTCTCAGTCCTACGTTCATGTATTTTGGCAGATTCCTGCGGGAAGATTCCTTCAATTCGCTCTGGATCGGTTGCTCGCTCGCTGGTTTTTTCGCCTATCACTGGTGGGGAAAGCCATGGCACGCAATTGCGGGCTCAGCATTTCTTGCAATGCAGTTTTGCAACAAAGAAAATTCTTACCTTCATCTTTTTGTTTGGCTGACTGGTGTCTTCGCTGTTCTTTGGCTCATTAAACGAAGTGGGCTTCAAGAGCTGGGCGATCTTCGCGGTGGTCACCAGTCACTTTCTTCTTGGTCTGACCGGTTGGCACTCGTGCTTAACTGTGTGTCTGTGTTCGCAGTTATCTTTGTGCTATTTTATTCCAGTTTTTTCCGCCACTCCAAAGGCGCGATGAACGGAATACTCGATGGTTTGTATCGTGAGAGCTTGCTTTATTGGTGGGATCAGAATCAGAAACGGCGTATCGATGGCCCTTTCGATTACCATTTCCCATTGATTCTGAACTACGAATTTGCACTCCTGCCAGCCCTTTTTGCTGCATGGCTGCGAGCGGTGTTTTCAGCAACTCGAAGGTCGGCAATTTCGGCTCTTCGGTTTCCATTCTCGTGGGTGAAAAATCGAAAAGCTGTTCTGATTTTTTCCGGACTTCTTCTTTCGCTCATCGCACTTCCCCGCGTTGGTCTCACCAGTGATGGATGTGTCATCTCAGAGTTCTGCGGGAATCAACTGTTTGGAGAAAGTCTCGCGACACGGCTCTCCGCAATAGCGAAGTTGTTGCATCTTGCCCACACCCGGCACCTACTGCAATTGCTCTCGATTGCCTTCTTGGGAGCGATAGCTGTGATTGCAAATGCTGCATTAAGACGTTTCCTTGATGGATTCCTTTGGTGGTGGGCAACTGGAATGTTGGGAATTTATTCTTATGTGGGCGAAAAAGTTCCTTGGCTCCTTCTTTATATCCTGCTGCCCCTCGTGATGCTCGCGGGTCTGGAATTGGGGAGGCTCTTGGGGGCAAAAGGGACACTTACTTTACTTCCAGAGCGTTCTTTTGATGCCAAAGAACGAGAAATACTTTCAGTGGGTGAGGAAAGGTTCAATTTCAAGCTCGCTCGGCTCACATGGATCGTAAGTTTGCTGTTTCTTGTGTTTTCTACTTGGAAGGCTGTTCGGGTCTCTTTTCCGGCAGCAGCCAGTCCGCAAGAACGGTTGGTGTTTACCCAAACCACACCAGCGGTGAAATTGATTCGAGAGCGCTGGGTCGCCATGAGCCGGGCTGAAGGTCGAACTCCCAAAGTCACGATGAGCGGCGATTCCACGTGGCCTATGGCCTGGTATGGTCATGATCTCCCCGGACTTGACTTCATTCAACCGGCCAACACGGCCGCGGCCGAGCCATTTGATGCTATTTTTCTGGATACAAGCGCACTCGATTTTGCCCGCCAGGCTTTGCAGTCCTTTGATATCTATAAAGTTCCTCTAAGACATTGGTGGGTTCCGCAGCCAAACCCCCGAATTGACGAAATTTTCGAATATTTCTTGACGAGCCGGCCCTATCCGAGGGAACTGCGTAACTCTCCCCTTGAACAGGGGATAGGCGATACTTCGGTCCTCTATTTGGAAAACAGGCGTCCGGGTCGTTTTTTTGCTGAAGCAGCTCAATGTGAGTGCGGCGAGAAAGTTGAATCCGCGAAACTTCCGGGTGCGGATCCCGTTGGCGGTTCTCTTGATAACTCAAGAGCTCCAGCAGAAAGGAAAAATTGATGCGTTCTAAATTAACCCTTTTCATCGCAGCTGTGATGACGTTTCTGATTGCGGTATTTGCAGGCGCACTTTTTTATTTGAGCGATCTTCTGATTTTCCCCTTCAAGCCGCGTGAAAAGTGGACTGCCGTAGAAACAATCGAATGTAGCAAATGGATGGACGAGTGGGCCTATGCTGATCTCACCGATGGCGGGCCCGGCAAAAAACCCGTTGACCTGAGTTGTCAGGATTCACTTGTCCTTCCTGGACAGAGTTTCTACGTGAACAATTCATCGGGTGAGAGAATTCATTATAAAGTCTACGATAATATTGCTCCTGAGCAAAAGCCTGCCTCAGACCTTATGCCACTGTTTCTGCATGTGCATGGCGTCTCAGGTACCCACATGCATGGTGCCCGGTACTTCAAAATGGCGCAGCGGCTAGGCTTTCAATTGGTAGCCATGGATTTAAGTAACCATGGTCTTTCCGACCACAATAACTTGGGAGCAAGTTATGGATGTCGCGAGCAACATGATGTTGTCGCCGTCATTAACGCTCTCAAAGAACAATTTCCTGGACGCAGAATTTTGGCTCATGGCACCTCAATGGGGAGCATGGCTTTGTTAAATGCTTCTGCCACGGTGATGACAGAAGAGGCGCTGAATAATAGCAAAAGTATTTATGCGCTCGTGCTAGAAAATCCGATTCCCTCGGTTGAGCAGCTGACGCTGAATACCCCCAAAAAGCCGAATGTTCCGCAGAGTTTTATTGCTGCGGGTGTGTGGTTAGCAGGAAAGCGTGCGCGGGTTGATTTCAACAGCTGCCAGCCCGTGGATGCTGCACCAAAAGTGACTGTTCCCACGTACATCCTCAATGCGGTGAATGACGACATTGTTCAACCCGAAGTCTCAGCCCAGGTTGTGGCTGCAATTCCCAAGGAAAACGTTTTTCGCGTGAAAGTCTTTAACAAGGGTGCTCACTCTGCTGTTTGGAATGGCCAGCCGAGGGAGGTTGAGCAAGATTTGCTCGACCTCTGGAAAACAGCACTTCCCACAGTGCCCGCCGTTCCGGCATCCGGTGAAACAGCAAAAGCCGGTCAATAGTTTTTATAGTTCTGAGGTTATGAAATGCCAGTTCGTACATACACCCGTCTGATTGCCATTGTTGGTCGTCCCAACGTTGGTAAGAGCACACTTTTCAATAGGATCGTGAAGCAGAGGAAAAGTCTGGTTCACGATGAACCGGGTGTGACCCGTGATCGTATTTTCTCGCGTGCGGAATTTTCAGGAACTTCCTTTTATTTGTGCGACACGGGTGGTTTTGAACCAGCGTCACATGACAATATTAAAAAGCAGTTGGTTGAACAGGCCGAACTAGCCATCGAAGAAGCAGATGTCGTGATCTTTGTGACCGACGCGCGAGAGGGTTTGCACCCTGTCGATTCCGATCTCATCAAACGATTGCGCAGAGCAGATAAGTTTTTTGTCGTTGCGGCGAACAAATGCGACCTACCCAAAGACGACCATCTCGCAGAAGATTTTCGTAAGCTGGGTGTAGAGCACCTCTTCGCTATCAGTGCGGAACACAGTCGTGGTGTGGGAGAGTTGCTCGAAACTGCAGTTGAAATGATTAAAGCCAAGCCGCAGATACCGGATGAAGCTGCGGAACAGATCAAGCTGGCAATCATTGGCCGCCCCAACGTTGGAAAATCTTCTCTCCTGAACCGACTCGCCGGTGAGGTCCGAAGTATTGTCGATGCGCGCCCTGGAACGACACGTGACGTCGTGGACATCACGGTTCGAGCTTTTGGACGCGAGTTCAAAATTCTGGATACAGCCGGTATTCGTCGCAAGAGTCGAATGACCGATAGGCTTGAGAAATATTCAGCGTTGCGCTCAGTGGCCTGCCTTGAAGAATGCGATGTTGCCGTGTTGGTTATTAACGCGGATGAAGGTCCAACCGAGGGCGATGCACGGGTCGCAGGGTATGCCTTTGAAATGCGAAAACCAATTCTGATTGTTGTTAACAAGTGGGACTTGGTTGAGAATAAAACCTCCACAACAATCAATCGATATCAAGAAGAATTGCACGTAGCTTTGCGCTACATTCGGTATGCTCCGACGTTGTTTACGAGCGCCGAGGAAAATCAGCGCGTCAGCAAGATATTGCCTGCGTGTATTGAAATGTATGAGCAAAGCAGAAAACGTATTTCAACCTCCGAGTTGAATAAGGCTTTGCGTCTGATTCTCGAAAAACACACACCCCCGCTGACAAAAAATAGATCTAGGCGGATCAAATTCTTTTATATGACCCAAATCAGCGTCTCTCCGCCAAGGTTTGTCATTTTCTGCACCGATCCAAAAGATGTTCACTTCAGCTATCGGCGTTTTCTGGAAAACGAATTCCGTGAGGCTTTCGGATTCAAGGAAATTCCGATCAGTCTTTTCTTGCGCGAACGCGCACGCAAAGCTCACGGATCGAAGCCAGAGCAAGATTTACTTGAAATGCCTAAGAGCAAATTCGACCTTGAATGGGATGAAAATCTCAGTCCGGATGTTGATTCCGATGACTTCGAAGATGCAGAAATAGTTTACGATGACGAGGTCGATGCTTGAATAGAGAAGCGGGCCCGCGAAACGCCAACCGGCTGAACCATGGCGCGAAGTTATGGTGTGAGTACGTAGACTCCAAATTGCCGCGGCAATTGGACAAGTGGCTTGCCGACAAACTTCGCACTGAGAAGAAGTTTGGCAGCCAGGATAGGCGTTTTTATAGCGATCTTCTTTTCTCTGCGGCTCGCACTGCAACAACGACATTGTTTTGTGATTTTCTTGCGCGCGAATTCAAAATTTCTGACTTGAATAGCTTTCTTCTGCAAAGCAGCGATGCACAAAGAAAACAAACGGAAGTCTTTTCGCAGGCTGTTAAAAGTGAAGCAGAACTCTGGGAAGCCATCAAGAAACTAAAGGCTGAAGTCGTTGTGCAAGATGCGTTCCAGGCGTCGCACCCTGAACTTGAGAAGATCTCTGATGCGGATAAATGGCGTCAGCGTTTGATAAATGATTTGCGCGAAAACGACTCTGAAGATCAAATACCTCATGAAGCCGACCTCTCACTTCTCCTTGTTGCCCATGGTATTCCAGCAGCCTGGACTTCCTTGCTGAACGATCGCATTCGTCGAAGCGGTTGGTTGCTTGATGATCTCGTGCGGTTTGTTTCATTGCAGAATGTTCGCGCACCATTGTGGATTCGACTCAACAACACTGAGAAAAAGCACGAAGTTGAAAAAGATTTAACGTCTCATGACCTCGCTGTGACTTGGATGGAAGGCGGGGAGGCTGCGCTCGTTCGTGGTTCTTTCGGCGTGTATCAATGCGATTCATTCAAAGCTGGATTCTTCGAAGTACAGGATGGCGCGAGTCAGCAAATTGCTTCATCAGTGCATGCGAAGCCAGGAGAGAAGATTTGGGATGCGTGTGCAGGCGGGGGCGGAAAAAGCGTTGCGCTCGCTGCTGGGCTGCGAGGCAAAGGAGCGCTTTATGCCTCCGACATTCGCGAACACAAGCTCGAAGAAGCGAAGAGACGCTGCCAGCGAGCTGGTTTTCATAACGTCAGAACGCTGGTTTGGAATGGAGCTGATTCACCCAAGTTCGGCAAGGAAATCTATCTCCAGGCTGGATTCGATGCCGTTCTTGTTGACGCGCCGTGCAGTTCATCGGGAACCTGGCGGAGAAATCCAGATGCACGGCTGCGAATTGCCGATTCTGATTCTCGAAAATCATTACTCGATTTGCAACTCAAACTTCTTCTCAATGCGGCCGCACTCGTGCGTCCGGGCGGCAGGCTTGTGTATGGAACGTGCAGTTGGTGCGTCGATGAAAATGAGAAAATCGCTGAGAGTTTTCTCTCCGAACGAGCCAATGTGTTCAATGCTCAAACGGCGTCTTCCCTCAGCGAACTTTTCGGGGCTCCCAAACAAGATTCAGACACAATGTACTCGGCTCGGTTTGAGCGCCGACAATCGTAAATACGAATCTGCAATAAAAAATAAATAAAAAATCAATATTATCATAATTTTGCTGTCGTTGACCCTCAAGTCGACCCAGACTTGTCCGAAACCCCCTATTGCAGCAAAGGGGTCGCTTCTGTGAGCAACTCTAGGCCTGCGGAACGGGAGTGTTTGATGCTTGATGGAATGCGCACCGCAGCAAAGTCTGCGAGACTGTGCCACATCATCATGAATGCGTCTGCAGGACGGGCGCATCGCGACCGCTTGGCACTCGCTTTACGTGCTGGCTTACCGCAATGGCCTGTCACACTTCATACACCGAATTCGCAAATCGAGATGTTGTCTCTGATTCGCTCCATTCCATTGGGCGACGATCTTGTGATTGCGGGAGGTGATGGAACTCTGCAATGCGCCCTGCCAGCTTTAATGGATACACGCCGTCCTGTGGTCGTTCTCCCGTTAGGCACGGCCAACGATTTTGCATCTCACTGGGGATATTCCGCTGACGTGCTTTCGTTGCAAAGCGCGCTGACAAAGCGCGTGCTTCGTGAAGTAGATGTTGTTCAATGCAATGATATTTATTTTCTCACAGTGGGTGGGATAGGTGTGGGTGCTTTTTTAACGAGAGATTTTAATAGAATACGCAGATTCTCTCCCATAATAAACAAATTATCAGAAACCATGGGCAGCAATATTTATACAATTTTAGCAGCCACAACAATTCTTGGTCGCAAATCATATTTACGACGGTTGAAAATTGAAACCTCAAAAGGCGTACGCGAGGGTTTGTTTAGTAACATATTTATGTGCAATCAGTCGCGCCTTGGCGGTGATTTGCTCGTGGCGCCGGAGGCAAGCACCTCCGATGGCTGTGTCGATGTCCTTTTTTTGCGCGGTCAAACCCCAACTGAGCTGCTTTATTCGCTTGCGTGTTTGAGGATGAACAAAGAGCCCGTGCTCTCAGAGCGTGTGACCACTGAGGAAATGATAGTGCGCTCATCCGACGGCCATGGGCAGCTTATGTTTGCTGATGGCGAGGCGTTTGAGATGCCCTCGGAACTGCGTATCAAAGTCCACAGGGGTGGAATGTCCATTCTCACGGCAGGGGGACCTGCAGCATGAATATTCCCAAGACTAGAAAAGTTGTTGTTTTGAATTTCCTTGAGCAGGGGAGCGATCTTCTCGGGACAATTAAACTCGATGGTATTGAGTTTGAAGTCATCGAGAAAAGGATTGGCTGGGACTTCTCAATGGCGCATTATATCGTTCACGAAATGGACGGCGATGTCGACGCCTTTGTGCTCAGTGGAGTGAGAGATAAGGCAGTTTTTGGCAATAGAGAGGTATTGCATCATCCCACCCGCGACCTCATTCGATTTGCCGACAGGACTCCAGTTTATACAGGGGTCGACCTGGTCACTCTTTTTGGCAACTGGACGTTGCGCAAATTTCTGCGCGAAGAACCTCATTTCTTTAAAAGAAAGAAGGTTCTTTTCCACACTGCTCTGTACACACCATTTGCAGAGTCTTTTATAGAAAGTGGAGCAATACTGCAGTCAGCTGATCCGCTTTTTTTGTTTGGTATGCCAACCCTTCTTCAGAATCAGAAACAAATTGGCCGATTCTTAACTTTGATTACGCCATTGCTGTCTTCGAAATTGGTTGCTGGTCGGCATGTTTTTTCGCAATGGATGAGGGAACATTCCTCCAAGTCGCTGTCAAAATGGATCTCTGGTTGCGATGTGTTTGTCACCTATTCGGCGTTGCTAGGTGAGATCGAAAAGCCAGAGGTGTTTGAGGGAAAGGTGGTATTTACTGACTTCCTCACCTCCGCACAACGCGAGAAACTCGAACGTTTCAAGGTGGCGCAGATTGTGGAGTTTGCTCCCGATGTGTCTGCATTGAAAATTCCGGAAGAATTATGGTCATTCGGTCTGACAACTGCGCTTATGGATCAGTTGCGAATCAGTCGACAGAGCAATCTTGAATTGAGTGAATTTGCACTCGAAATGATTGAAGGTTTGCGAATCGAGCCCCGTCGTCTTCAATCGGCATCCAAAGTCCCAAGGCGTTGTGCATTCATTATTCATCCCCTCAGCGTGAAACATTTAGCCCTCACGCCAGGCTTTTCTTGGCTTCGCAGTGCGCCAAAGAAGGTTGTTTCGGTCGCGGAAGGAGCTATGGCTCGCGTTCCGGTGTTTCGCTATGGAGAGCTCACGCGTGTTCGCAGTGAATTGACTGGACAGGAAGTGATCTGTGACATCTATGCATTGTGCGCAACCCCGCGCGCCATGCTCCGCATGGATGAAAATTTTATCTACGACCAACTTGTTGCTGCGGCAGAGCACGCTCACAAACGTGGCGCGCTGATGATCGGTCTGGGAGCGTATACAAAAGTAATTGGTGATTCAGGCGTGACCGTCGCACGTCGTTCACCTATCCCAGTGACAACTGGTAATTCATACTCTGCCGCCGCAACTTTGTGGGCTGCACGTATGATGGTTGAGCGCATGGGTTTTGTCACACGCGAGCCAAAAAATGGGCTCCTAAAGATGAAGGTCATGGTCGTTGGTGCGACTGGGAGTATAGGCCGCGTGTCAGCGCAGCTCCTTGCGCTTGTCGCTGATGAAATTGTGATTGTGGCACCCCGGGCTGACAAACTTCTCGAGTTGCGTGATGAGCTCAAAGAGTTGGCGCCAAATACAGAGGTTTTGGTACGAACTGATCCGAACGAAGAATTGTTGGACACCGATTTGGTAGTGACTGCGACTTCCAATCAACGAGGACAGATTTTAGACATCATGCGCGTGAAGCCTGGCGCCGTGATCTGTGATTGCTCACGTCCACTGGATATTCGTCCTGAGGAGGCAAAACGTCGGCCAGATGTTCTGGTGATAGAAAGCGGCGAAATTGATTTGCCTGGTCCGGTGCGGATGACAGTGGATATTGGCCTGCCAAAACCAAGTGTTTACGCTTGTTTGGCTGAAACAGTTCTTCTCACAATGGAAGGCCGCTATGAATGTTTTTCACTGTCTCGTCAATTGCAGTTGGAGCGTGTGAAAGAGATTTATCAATTGGGACTGAAGCACGGAGCGAAATTGGCGACTATTCGCACTCACGAGGGAGTTCTGACCGAGGAACAAATTGAACGCTGTCGTGAACTGGCTCTGCAGATGCGCCGCGATTGGCAAAAGCCAGTTGCATCGACAAAAAGAAAGTTGAGGCTCGTATGAGCTCCGGTTACTTCAACACCCTCAATTACACCCTCGCCAATGAAGACACCGCATTGGAAATGAATGTTCTCCCTGAAAATGTTGCGCATGCACTCGCCGTGGCGGGAAGTGGTGCACGCGTTCTTCCACTCTTTGCAAAAAATCCTGCACATCTGACCTGCGTTGATCTTTCTCGGGAGCAGCTCCTTTTAACTGAACTTCGTATTGAGTCGGCGCGCGTGTTGAGTCGCGAAGATTTTCTTTGTTTTTGGGGTTATCCACCGCGTTTAGTCAATCCCGAATTTCGTTTAAAGGTTCTGACTGAACTGCAGATTTCCCAGGAATGCCGAAGCCTGTTTGAAGGTATTTTCAAGCAGCTTGGTTGGACGTCATTGTTGTATGTTGGTCGGTGGGAACGAACATTTTTGAAGATTTCTAAGCTGTGTCGTGTTTTGCTAGGTGAAGATTCAAGGAATATTTTCGCGGCAAAAAATTTCTCCGAGCACTTGCTCTATGTGACCCGAGATTTCTCAAATTTTAGATGGAATGCTCTTGTTTTTTTAATTGGAAACTCAAAATTTTTTAATGCCCTTTTATACAAGGGCCATTTCCCACAAAAGAATGTTCCTGGGAGTCATCGAAGATATTATAAGGATGCATTTAATAGAATCTTCGCAAACGGAGTGCCTAGGCAAAACTTCTTCTTGCAGCTTACTTTCCTTGGAGAGTTGATATTTGAAGAGGGTAATCCTGTTGAATGTCATGCAGGCGTTTATGAGAAAATTCAGGCAGGTATTAGGTTAGCAAAAATTGAGTATAAGCTTGGCAATGTCATTGATGTTGTGAGTCAAAGCTCTGAGAATCCGATTGATTTCGTTTCGCTCTCTGATGTTCCTTCCTACTTTGATGAAGCCACTGCTCGAGATTTTCTGACGCGAATGACTGTCGGTCTATCAAGTGATGCAATTGTTGTCGCCCGTTATTATTTGCGGGTTATTAACTGGATGAATCAAGGTGGATTCAAAAAGGTCAATGCTGACTTTGAAAGATGGATCGAGGAAGAAAAGACACAGATGTATCATATCGATATTTTCAGGAAGATAAGTGCGTGAGGTGGCAAGTGGTTAGGTTGCAGCTTTTCTTGGGAGCAGCGATTTTTTGCGTTTGGTCTGCTGCAAGTTTGCGGGTTGAAGCTGCCTCTCCCGAAAAATCAAAGCTCGGCCGACAGAGCAGTCAGCCGAGCCCTGACGAGATTCTTCGGAGAACTGATGAAGTCCGTTGTCCTTCAGAATCTTATTTTATGGAAGTTGAGGTGAACAGCAAGAGTGACGATAACGTCGTGAAGCTTGAAGTATTCACAAAAGGGCGCGACAAAACTCGTGTGAATACCATTCTTCCCACACGCGATCGTGGACGCAATATGGTCATGATTGGCGAGGAGATGTGGGCCTATGTGCCAAATTTGAAACGGGCAGTTCGAGTTGCCCTGAATCAGAAGCTCACGGGGCAAGCAGCAAATGGCGATGTGAGTCGCATGCGCTGGTGGGGCGATTATTCCGCGGTCAAGGAATCGGACGATGAGAAATTTTGGGTTCTGATGCTCACAGCTCGAAAGAAGGGGCTGACTTACGAGAAGATCCGTGCGTGGGTTGAAAAGGGTAGCTTCCGGCCTGTTAAGGCAGAGTATTTGAGTTTGTCTGGAATGATTCTAAAGAAAACGAGTTTTGGCGATTTTAGATCAATTGCAGGCGCAGTGCGCCCTACTGAAATAAGTATTCAAGACGCAAAAAATTCAAATGATTCTTCAGTGATTCGAATTTTGAAACTTGAAGCCCGCGAATCTTCAGATACCATCTTCAATCAGAACGCATTGCGCTGAGGCTGTCTGGATAGCTGACGATGAAATCAACCGATCACTTTAAATCTGTTTGTTGGAAGCGACTGATTTTTCTGTCAGCTTGCTCTTGGTTTGGTTTTTGTTCCGATGCCCGTGCAGAGCTTCGTGCATGGTCGGGAAGCGCGGAGCTTTCTACTGTCGGCTCGCCAGAGAATAATGTCCTTTGGAATTTTCGCCCTGGATTGGGCCTAAAATGGGAGCCCTCGTTTTCACTCTTTCCTCATTGGAGTCTCGGATTAGAAGGGCGAATTCGTGCCGATTCTCAATCTGAATTTTCATTATCAGGGCGGCAATTCGATGCGCGAGTCGACAGAGCTGTTCTTCAATGGATTGGATCAGAAGCGAGTCTTTCAGCCGGGTGGCAGAAGTTTACTTGGGGTGACTCAGCTTTTTTAGATGGTGTTGATGTTCTCAACGCCCGCGACCTCACTGAGCCTGTTTACTCCGACGATGAACTGCTCAAAATCGCTGTCCCTTCTGTGTCTCTCCAATATCTTGCAGGCAATACCGTTTTTCAGGCTGTTATAGTTGTCCAACCTGGTCGCTCACCTGTGCCCACTGAAGCTGCTGGAGTCAATGTGAACGCTCCTGAACCCCTGCGGCCCGGAGATGTTTACGAGTTCGGATTGAAGGCGGGTGGCTTGCTTAAAAACGGTTGGGACATCAACGGATATCTCGCGTCACATCAGGAGCGAATTCCGCAGGCAGTGCTCGTGCCCAATCCTCTCGGGCTCTCTGTGCGTCTTTATGAACCACGCGTATTCACGCTTGGAATAACTGCAACGCAGTCTGCAGGTGATGTTGTGGTCCGATCTGAGATGGCGTTTCACTTCAATCGCGCACTTCCCGAGTTCGGGCTTGCTCAAGAGGCAACGGCAAATCAGATGGTTGGGCACGTCACTGCGGATTTCACCCTGTTTTCTGATCTCATTCTCACGGGCGAGATCTGGGCTGAAAAATGGTCAGAGGCCTCGAGCGATTCTTTCAAAAATACAAGCAGCCTTTTAGGTGCGCGTTTGCAGAAGCCACTCTGGTCGCAGCGAGTTGATACTTCGTTGGGTTTTCTGACGTCGGCCGCTGTCAATGAGAGTCTTTTGACTGCCGGATTTACCTGGAAGTTTCTTGATGCTTGGCAGTGGAATCTAGATGCCTATCGCGTGCAAACGTCAAAGGGTCATTCTTTGGCGCGCCGACAGCTCAAAAATCTGATAAACTCGACTCTGAAATTTCAGTTCTGAGGCGATAGATTTTTTTCGGAGTAGAAGCATTGTTGCTTTTGCGTGTCAGTCTTGTGGGGCTCATTTTTTTGCTGCTGGGTTTTCAGCAGGCGGATGCTTTTGTTTTTCTCGGCCCTGCGAAACCAAGATTGAAGCCTGCTGGTGGGCAAACTCAGGTGTTTCATTTGACCCCAGTAGCTCCTAGTTTCATAGATAAAGAAACTTTTGAAGATGGTTTTTATTCCGAGCGAAGCGACTCAGAGATTTTCGCTTTGTTGGTAGAGCGCTCGATGCTGGCATGGAATGAGATACCAGAATTTGGGATTCAACTTGGAATCGCTGAAGGGACTGAAGGTAAAATAGATCCCGAAGATAATTTATTTTCGATTGGTGTTGGAAAGATCTCTACAGTTGCGAGCGGTTTGGCCTTTCCTGTGACCGATGAAAAGGATCCTTCGACTCTCCGAGATTGTGACATTCAGGTTGGCACTGATATCGACTCTATTCCATCTTTCATTTTCGTAATGATCCACGAGCTTGGTCATTGTCTTGGGCTTGGCCACAATCATTCCGATCCGTCGGCAATCATGGGCTATTGGCAGCCACGCAAAGAGGTTGCTCTTGGGTTCGATGACATTGCAGGTGCTTTGAGTTTGTACCCTCCGAAAGTTGGTGAGCAGACGAACAGCTTTGCACCCTGCGGAAGTCTTGTTCACATTCGATTCAGGCAGAAATATGATCGGCCAAACAAAAACCACCCTCAGTACTTTCGAAAAGAAGAAATGAACTGGGGTGGCTTATTAGTGTTATTTGCTGGACCAGCCCTTCTTTGGCTAGCGAACCTGCTTAGACCATTGTCATCCCGCCATCTACGGCCAAAGTCTGGCCAGTGACGTAACTCGAAGCATCGCTGGCCAGAAACACCGCCATGCGTGCAATTTCGAGGGGATCGCCCAAACGCTCCATTGGAATTTGCTTCAGGACATTCTCAATGAGTTTGTCGCCGTGAGCTGACGTCATGTCGGTTGTGATGTAGCCGGGGCAAATTGCATTGACCTGGATGTTTCGTGAGGCAAGTTCCTTGGCAAGACTCTTTGTGAGACCGAGAATTCCGGCTTTACTCGCCGCGTATGCCGCCTGACCCATGTTGCCAGTCAATCCGATCACCGACGAGATGTTGATAATTTTCCCTGCTCGCTTGCGCATCATTCCCATGGTTACTGCACGCGCACAGACAAAAGTACCCTTCAGGTTGGTGTTAATGTTTGCATCCCACTCCTCATCTTTCATTTTGATGAAGAGGTTGTCTCGCGAAACACCAGCGTTGTTTACAAGGATGTCGAAGCCACCGAACTCTTTTTCAAGTGTCTTGATGGCCTCGGAGGTTTGGGCACTGTTTGAGACATCGAATTGAACTGCCCTTGCTTGTCCGCCAACGGATTCGATGGCCGCAACAGTTTCCTGGGCGGCTGCCGCATTGCCAGCATAATTAACTATAACTCGAGCTCCACAGGCCCCCAGAGCCATTGCGATGGAGCGACCGATTCCCCGAGAGCCGCCGGTGACAAGTGCTACCTTCCCAGCAAGAAGGCTGGAATTGTAAGTTTTTCTGATTTGCTCGGCCACTTGGGCGGGAGTCAGGACGTCCTGTGGTGTGGTCATGTGATCTCCTCCGGAATATGTCCTCAAACGATAAAAAAAAAGACCCTGAGCTCTTACGTGATTTTGGCGAAAATCACCAATTACAATCAGTGGGGTGGTTTCCTTGAGCCTGCGGACGGGTTAGGATATAGCCCTCAAGGCAACCTGAGCCTTTGCTCTCATGGCGAAATTGGTAGACGCAACGGACTTAAAATCCGTTGGCCGCAAGGCCGTGCCGGTTCGATTCCGGCTGAGAGCACCAGTCCATCTCAAATCCGAGTCAGGTTTATCAACCAGGATGGTGGTGCGCATGACACTTCGATACGACGAACTGCTTTTCAAAAGACATTGCGAATCGTGGCTGGGTATCTCCCCCGATGAACTTCTAGAGTTCATTGAGCCCAAGTGTCAGGAGATGTTGACCCGCAATGAATTGGTCAGTCGTTTAAAGGAAGGGCGGCCGCTGCGGGTGAAATTTGGTATCGACCCAACGGGTTCGCAGGTTCATATGGGACATTTGGTTCCCATGCTTCTTCTCAACCAGTTCGGCAAAGCAGGACATCGGGTTGATTTCATCGTGGGTGGCTTCACAGCGCGAATTGGAGATCCCTCTTGGCGAGATTCAGCGCGCGTGCCTCTGACACTCGAAGAGATCGATGCCAACATGAGATCTTATCGCGGGCAGGTGGAAAAGTTCGTTGATGTTTCACGCTTCACCTTTCACAACAATGCCGATTGGATTGACCCTCTCACGCCACGCGAATTGTTCGAGTATCTCCAGTGTGTGAGTTTGTCAGAGGCGACTCAACGAGATGATTTCCGCAATCGCATGAAACAAAGCCAGGGAGTGTCACTCGCCGAGGTTTGCTATGGCATACTTATGGGCGTCGACTCAGTACATCTCAAGAGTGATATCGAGCTTGGTGGAGTAGATCAACTTCTTAATTTTCAGCAATGTCGCAGCTTAATGCGTCAACGTGGACAGAAAGAAGAAGTTGTTCTCATGACGCCCATTCTCGAAGGCACAGCCGGTGACGGGCGAAAAATGAGTAAGAGCTTTGGCAACTACATCGCACTCTCAGAAGAACCAAAGGATAAATTTGGGAAGGTGATGTCCATCCCAGATTCGCTCCTCATGCAATACTACAAAGCATTTGCTGACGTGCGAAGCTCCGAGCTCGACTCCCTCAAGGCTTTTTGCGCGCAGAGTCCCTTTGAAGCTAAAAAACAACTTGCTTCATTGGTTGTTGCTCTCGGCGATGGCCTTGAAGCTGGGTTAAAGGAGCGTGAGGAATTTGAACGCTTCTTCTCAAAAAAAGTCATTGATACCGAGGCCTCTGTTCCCCTTAAAATTGGCGGAGCTGGGAGTGTTTTTGAAGCTCTCGCGGCCTCCGGTGAATTCGCAAGCAAGAGCGAACTCCGCCGTCTTTTTGAGCAAAAGGGAGTAAAGCGGATTGAGGGTGCTGATGAATTGGCGCTTTCACTCGCAGATACACCCATCGTTGGGCAAATTGTCAAAGTTGGAAAACGGAAGGTCTTCAAACTGGTTTCTGAGTAAAACAGAGCCATTCGTTCGCAGACTCCGAATCGGTTTCTTAGAACCACACATCTTGAGCTCTCCAGGGAGGGGTGCACATGAGTGATTTTGGTGCTGCCCCGCGCATGGACTGGACACTGCAGGGAAAGCCATTTGAATCGGCCTCGTTCAAGTGGGGGCTGCCTTTGCTTCCCCATCTTCACGAGACTTTTTCACGGACCCAGGCCTTACCTGCCTTCGAGGTTTCTCTCGACAGGCTCTTGCTGCAGGAAAAAAGTTCAATTGATCGCAGCTGGGCGCGCGCCATGGCGCAAAAAACGGATGTCTGTTTACTTTCGCGATTGCTGAATTTGGGTGGCGAGCGTGAAATCACTGATGCAGAACTTAAAAACATTGCTCAGTGTGTTGAAGAGATTTCTCCTCGCTGGTTTGCGATTTCGGTGGGCTTCAATGCTCAGCGTGGCCATGTTCTGCAGAATCCCTTGCCCCTCCCAAAAACGCAAGAAATGTTAGAACATCTCGTCGAGAGGATTCGTCGACTCAAATTTTTTTGTAATCGCGAAATAGCTCTCGTGAATGTGGCATCGATGTTTCGCTATTCGTTTGAGAGTTTTTCTGAAACCGAGTTTTTAAGCAAACTTGTAGATGCAACTGGATGCAAATTAATTCTGGATATTCCGGCATTCTATGTAAGTCTCTATCACAGAGAACAAGACTTTGAGAGCGAGCTTGCAAAACTGCCACTCGATGCGGTGGCAAGCGTTCGCATTGGTGCACTCGCGCTTTCCACACATGGAATTGTCGATGCTGAATGTGGGCGTCTTTCAATCACGCACTGGGGCCTTTTGGAGGATGTTCTTCACGCACTTCCTGCCAATCAGCACCGTGCTATTTTTTTGAAATGGTTCGAGCCTTTGGTTTCGGGCAATGATCTGGTTGCCGAGATTGTCAGTGGTCAGAGTGCGCTCAAACGGCTTGGGGAGGTGTGATGTGAATCACGGCCAACAGGGTCACTTCGCCTTTGAATACCTTCTCTTTGAATCTTTTCGGGCACGTGACGCAAAGAATTCTCACTGGGCCGATGGTTTGTTACATGTTGTGCCTCATGAGCAGCTGCCGCAAGTTGCACTTCATCATCAACATGCTCAGTACCACCAAGTTTTGTTTTGGCTGGAAAATCTTTTTCCACAGGCTGCTCAGTGGTTAGGGGTACGAGAATTGGCACGTCTCGCGCTCGATTTCTTGGAAAATAGTCCAATCCATTCGGAAGATCCGATACTTCATGCACAGAAATTGATTGAAATTCTGAGCACAAAACGTTCTCATCTGCATGTTGCTCAGCTTGAGGTGCTTATGCGCTGTGGAATTGCAGCGTGGAAGGTGCGCTCGGCAAAGTGGCGCCCAGACATTGCCACGATCCCTCGCGAAAGGCCGTTTTCTTTCATGACGCTCGTTGAACACAACCTGGCGGCATGCGTTGAATCAAGTGGTGATTGGTCTATTTTCAATTTGTGGCAGAGTGCTCAAACTGGCAAAGCTGTCGATGTTTTGGGTGACGCCGATGTTCTCGCAATTTTTCGCAAAGATGAATTCACTCTTGAGTTTGAATGTTGGACTACAGAGCAACTGAAGGAACGCATTCAAAGTTAGCGTGTGTAGAATTCTTTTGAAAGCAGAAGTGCCTGACATGCGAGTGTGTAAAGATCTTCAGGATGAAGGTCTTTGTCTTCTAGCTTTTCACCCTCCGCAAGCTCGAGATTGGCTTGAAGAGATTTACTTGCCTCGGCGCTCATTCTTTCAACAAACTCTGGCGTTACTTTTTCACTAGGTATTCGAAGTGAATGTATCGCAAAGTGGCGTATGTTTTGTTCTTTATAATCTCTTGATCTGGCAAGTTTGTTTGAAAATAAGATGTTATTTTTCAGTTCTCTTCCAACAAGCTGTGGGCATGCGTCTGACGCAAATTCCGTAAGTGCGCCGAGATAGGCATCGCTCAAGCTTGGCTTCCAGCAAGGCTCTGCCAGAGTGTCGCCCGTTTCTTTGATTTCTCTATCACAGAGGGCTGTCATCTGTTCTGGAGTGAACAATGCGGAGGGATGAGTGGTAAACCAAGCGTCACGCTCGTTCTCGGTTGAGCCTCTGATTTGTTCTCCAAAAGTAGATCGCAAAATCGGAATAAGTGAGCTCGCTCCAAGAATTTGCAGGGATTCTAGCTTTTCTGTTTGTTCTAATGAAGCTGTTTTTTCGCGTTCGAACTCAGAGTTGTTTTGTCGAAAAGAGTGAAAAAGATGATCCTCATTGAGACGTGAGAGTGGGTGATAAATAGAAAATGCGCGCCACTCATTGAGTGTCCATGTATTGTTCGGTGTCTTTCCCTGTTGAAGAGCATTGCTTCGAGTGGTTGGAATGGAATTATCAGTATATTCAGTCTTTCCGCCTGCATTCGCATTGAGACAGGCAGTGATGCCAACTGTAATTGCAATAGGAGCAAGAATGACACCGAAATAAATCGATCTGGGTTTTTGCATTTTAGAGAATTTAGAGAGGAGGTTCATTGATCAGACCTCCTGACTAATTCAAGTGCGAGATCACGAATCACTGCTGCCATACTCTCTGAGTTTTGTTGATACGAGCTGGCTCCCAGTTTCTTCAGACTTGCCAATTTCGACCCTGGTGGTCTGTATCCGAGAAGGAAATGAAGAGCGTGATCTACGGCGCAATTGCGCACGGCAGATTGATCGGTCAGCGGTGAATTCAGAAGTTGGATGATTTTGTTAGCGGCGTCTTTCTTTTGCACACTTTTGAGGTGCTTGTCGAGTTCAAGATGACAACTCGAGCAGAAGTAGGAGCCTTCTTTCGCATGCTCAGGGTGTGGCAACGGAAGAGAGAAAACCTGCGGAGCCAGATGTGGAATTTGGCATGTGAGCAACAGACTCGTGTTCCACTGCCAAATTTTCTCATTTAAGCGGGATGCTCGCAGTGGTTTGAGCATAGTCATTGGGTCTAATTCTGTGCTTAGAACCAATTCCTCTGCAAGTGCATCGGCCATGGGGCGGGGGCCTTTTCGTCGGCCCGTGAGGTTGTGATTTCCCGACAAAAGGCCTTTCAGCGGTTCCGTAAACTCATCAATTCTAAGAGCACTGTGTAAGCTGTTAATGAATTTATCCTCTGACAGGCTCGACCATTTTCGAATGAGATCAATGCTACTGCGTGATTGGACAGTTCGTGCTGGTGTTGTTGTGATGAGTGACCACTTTTGTCGCGTGACAACTGCCAAAGCTAAAGCACGCCCTTGAGTGAGAGAGATATCATTGAGCAGACGTGAAATAGCACGACCACCGGCAGAGTCACGGTCAACTCCAAGATCTCTGTTTTTGGGGTCGAGACGTGCATCCGCAGGAACACATTTTTGCAATGACTGGCCGCAGTATTCCTCTGTTTTGACAATCGGACACACACGCATTGATGCCGATGAGTCCCAGGCCGGCAATGCGTCAACGGTGTCATCACATTCGCACGTCAGGGGTTTTTGATCATTTTCAAATACAGTCCAAACGCCGTTGCATGTTGTTGGTGATGAGCTCCCTGGCGTTCTCATGAACCACACAATGCGTCGCTGACTCTCTGCAACAGAAGGAGCGCTCAGAATTTTTTTATCTTCTTCAGGATTCTCCCAAAGCCACGCAGGCGTTTGCTTCAGTTGCGATTGCCAAAAAAGACTTTGGCGGTCAAAGAATTCTTTGCTGCCCACAAGTTGGTTAGCGAGCTCGAATGCTCCGCGGCTCGCGTGCGAGCGTACAAATTCTTTTTCAGCATCCGTGGGCAGACGCTCCACGAGGGCTAGGGTCATTCGATCCAAGCCTGCGGCAGTGATCGGTTGTTGAACGTGTGTGTTGCGGATAGGAAATTTTTGCCCAGCAAGGCCCCTTGAGAACTGACAAACAATTCCCAAAAAGAGCAAATATGGCAAATATTTGGATTGTGGCATCAATGCACAATTCTCCATTTCCATTGAAGTTTTCGGAAGTTTTAAGGGAGTGCGCGAGGAAGCGACCTGCCGGGCGTCAGTAGGCTGGCAAAAGGACACTCTGCAGCTCGGGAAGGAGCAAAATGGTCAGGGTCATGCCAACCGAGAGTATTAATAATAAAACCCAAATGAGAATATGAGTCGGTTTATTGTGACTGCTGCTCTCGAGCGTCTCGAGCGTCTTTGGTGCCTGTTCGGAAATTTCCTCGCTTGTCTCATAATGGAGATGGTTGAGGAATATTTCCTGTTTGAATTCAGGATAAGCCTTCACAAGTAGATCTTTGTTTCGCAAAAGGACCCACTCTCCCAAGCCCGAAGCCATTTCGGTGTTGCTGGGTAATGTTCGCTTGATCCAGAGGTCAATCACTTCTGAGGCCACAATAGGGCCTTGAATTTCACCGTTAGGAAGGCGCAGCATGTAGGGACGTGTGTCGAATATTGGCCCGGAAAATTCTCTAAATGGCTCGTTCAAATCGCTCACAATAGAAATAACTACGGTGACGTTGTCGGGAGCACCCGCTGCCTTTGCGATATCGATCAATCGCTGGGGTGCTTCTGCAATCGAACCTGCCACAAGTGCTCGGAGCACATCTCTGTCGGAGACAAATCCGTGCAAACCATCACTGCACGTGAGAAACACATCACCATCAGTGAGGCGTTTTGAATAAATGTCTGGTTTGGGGTCGGGCATGACGCCCATTCCCCGAGTTAACTTAGATCGATCGCGGGCAGACAATTGCCCTTCTGAAGCGCTCCCCGATAGGTTCAAAATTCCTCGATCGAGAAAAGTACCCAGATTGTGGTCAATGGTCAGTTGCCAGCTTCCGAAGCGTGGTTTGTTGTCAGAGGATTTGAAGGCGCGGACTAGATATGTTCTTGAATCGCCGACATGACCAATGGTCACAAATCCATGCGTGAAGCAGAGAATATTGACTGTCGCACCCATCCCACGACATGAAGAATCTTCCTGGCTTCGTAAAATGAGTTTTGTATTAACGGTTTTGAGAGCTTCATCAATGCGCACCGGGACGTCATCGATAGCAGATTCCGAGATTTTGGCCAGGCTCTCGGTAAGGCCCTCAACCACCATGTGACTGGCTACCTCACCGGCAGCATGTCCGCCCATTCCATCGGAAAGAATGACTATTCCGAGGCTCGCGTCACACGAATATGCATCCTGATTCAGAGCACGAACCAGCCCTTTGTCGGTTGCACCAAACATGCGCAGTTTCAAATCTAAATCTCCCAAATCACACGAGCGGCAGTAGAAAGAGTCTATCCCGAAATTGCTCCCATTGACACATGTCCAAAGTGACATAAGGACGGTAGGATGCGTTCTAGCTTGCATTTCTTGCCAGGTTGTCAATTTTCCGATGGAGGACACATGACTCTCGACACACTCACCCCCGAGCAATTGTGCACACTCGAGAAGCATGCGCTCGGCGTTGTTGCTGAGTTGGCAGAGAGCGGGCTTTTGTTTTTTCAACGGCCTTTAAATGTCGAAACAAAGGCTGACAAAAGCATTGTTACCGATGCCGATCGCTTTCTTGAGAAGAAGGCTCGTGAGCTTCTCGCTTTGATTACGCCTCAATGGGGATTTGTGGGTGAAGAGTATGGCTCTGTTGGGTGTTTGAAGGAGCTCTCATTCGCTCCCTTGGAACAACAGTCAGGCGCTGTTTCAACTTTGGGCCTCAATCATTTTGAAGTGACGCTGCAACAGAGGCCTTCACAGAAACTTAATCTCGACAAAGACACCTACTGGATTCTTGATCCTATCGATGGAACATTGAATTTCCAGTCGCGCTCTCCCTTGTGGTCGACTCTTTTGGCTCTGGTGCACAAGGGACGTCCGGTTTTGGGCATCGTTGCGTTGCCTGCACTGAACGAAGTTTTTGTGGCAAGCAAAGGCAACGGAGCTCGCTGGGGGAAATTAAAGCCAGCAAATGGGTCAGGTATTGCGGAACAACAATGGCAAGATTGCGCTGTGCGCCAAACAAAAACCTTGGCAGACGCATTTGTTTCTTATTCAACTGCCAAGACTTTTGCATACCGTGGTGTTGAATCTTTTCTCTCGCTGCTTCAGGAGGAAGCCTACGAGTGTCGCACACACAGCGATGCTTATGGTTACACTCGGATCCTTTGCGGCGGAATAGATGCCATGCTCGATCCCCTTGTGGCACCGTACGACGTTGCGGCTCTGCAGGTTTTATTCGACGAAACTCCGGGAGCTGTTTTTACCAGCTTTCATGGTCACTCAGACAGTGCTCGATTTCGTGCGGGAAGTGTTATTGCCGCTGCAAATACTGAACTGTCTGACATAATTTTATCCAAATACAGAACACACCTTATCGAAACTGCAAAACAATATTGTGAAAGTAATGCAGAATTTGCGGCGCCGCTGCTACCAGAAACCTTCTCTCCAACTTTCTTGCTTCCATTTGAAAGTGGTGTGAGTCGGTTTTCTGGCAAAACCTGGGCTCGATCAGTTGAGACGGCCGTGGCTGCGTTCTTGCTAAAGCATCCCGAGGCCCTTGTTGAGGATGTCGCTGTGTTGGTTGGAACGCGAGAGTCTGCATCTCGTTCACTTTCCAACGGTCATGACGAAGGTCCGCCCGATGTTTCAGCTTCAAGTGCATTTCATGTGAGAGCTGTGGTTTCGGGTGGAACAGGGCTCATGACAGGAACTTTGAGTGCCGAAATTTCACCCTTGGAATGCGTGAGTTCCGCGCTCGATGCAGCTTGGCGACAAATTGAAATACGAGATCCAGAGATTTTACAACGCCGCATTTTGGCTTCACGCGAGCAACTGATTGCTCACTGCGGACAACATCCATGGCAAGTGGTGCGTTTCGCAGGTGAGTTTCAAAGCATCAGTGGTCTTATCCAAAAATTCCACAAGGAACCACACGACACCCGAATTCATTCGCTCAAAAGTCGATTGAATATGTCGGCTGAATATCGGTGGCAATATTTCCTGGATTCCGCACAGCAAACGTACGTCAATCAGGTCTGCCGAATTGCAACAAATTCAACTTGCGCAGAGGGCGAAGAGAAACGCACTGCATACGCTCGACATCTCCAGAATAAATTCCCAGAGCCTGCTCAACTTGAAGACGAATTGAATTATCACTTTGGGAAAGTAAAACAGCAATCTCTCGATCTTCTCTCGGCAGCTCTCGTTCCCGAGGAACCGGAATACGATTACCTTGCGGTTGATGCAGATTTGCTCGGGCTCATACTTCACGAAGCAATTGGTCATGCGGCTGAGGGAGATCTGATTCAAACGGGCGCCTCTGGATTCGGCGAACATGGAGAAATGAAAGATCTTCTTGTTGGTCCAGAATGGATGGATATTTTGATCGACGGAACGCTGGATAATTGTGGATATCTTCCCGTAGATGCGGAAGGAGTGCTTCCGCAGAGGAAACTCTTAGTTAAAAATGGTCGGCTCGTTGATTCTATCCATACGCGTCACACTGCTCTGGTGGCAAACCAAACCCCAGATGGTTGTGCGCGAGTGCAGTCGCTGCAGTATCCCTCGCTCAACCGCATGACGAGTATCTGGGTTTGTCCTGAACATTCCAAGCCTCTCGATCTATCGAATTTGCCCCACCAATGGGATGATCTTCCCGCTGAAATTGTGCAAAAGTCGCTTGAAAAGAGTGGCTACCTCGATGGCGAAAAAGGAGTTCTACTCCTCAGCGGTTGGAAGGGTGGCACAGCCAGCTGTTCAAATCTTGAATTCAGAGCAGACGTAGCCCGTGTTTTACTCTTAAAGAAGGGATGCAAACCTGTTCGGATGCGGGAAGCAAACTTCACCGGCATTGCAACTGAGTGTTTTAGATCGGCTGTCGATGCGTTTGGTCCAACATTGTGCCGTAGCATCGGCACCTGCGGAAAAGATGGCCAAGGTGTTTTAACCTCAGATGGTGGTCCAGCTTTTATGGTCTTTACTCCTCATCCCAAAGTGAGGGTCATTGGCACTGGCGACGGCGAGGGAGCAGAAGAATGACAACGGAAAAATTATCGGCAGTTGAACTGTTTGTTCGGCGGGTCAGAGAACATCTGAGTTCTTGCTTGGCCTCTGGAATTCTCGACGGCTATGTGTGCACTGCAACGCAACGCCATGTTTATGCAGCAACGCTTTTTAACGGGCTGCGCCATACCAAGGGGCCCTTGCAAGAGAACCGCCCTTTCCAGTTAGATGTCTCTCTTGTTTTACCAAATCAGAGAGGTGTAGGGTTCACGCTTGAATCTTTGTCGATGCAGCTTTTTGTCCATCAACTTGAATTTGCTCTCGCGCAATCGGTTGAGCTCCGCCACGGAATTCAATTTTGCAAACAAGATTCCTATCCAACCCTTTCGCTAGCTTCAAAAGAATTTCTCCAGTGCTTTGACCGCCAAGATGCAGGGACTCTGACAACACAGATTCTCAACCAAACAGATGAGCTTGCAGCTCTTGTGAAACACCCGCGTCTTATGAACCGTGAAGTGAGCGTTTCTATCTCGATGACAACGCGGAATTATGCCGACTCCGTGGGGAACGAAGCCAGCGAAACCTCTGCGGCTTGCTCTGTGATGGTGGCTTTTTCGCTTGAAGATACGAGTGAATCGCACTCCGATCTTTTCGGCGCTCTGCCAAGCGCAAAGGAAATTAAAGCAATTGTTGATGAGGCTTCGAAAAATATCGTCAAGACAAGTGTGAAGCCCCTAGACGCAAAAAGTCCTTTGCCCGTTTATCTGACCCACAAGGCTGTTGGTGACCTTTTCGATCAATTAGTGATTCCCAATCTCGAGACACGATCTCTTCTCGACAAAACTGGTGCCTGGGAATTCGCTCATCTCGATACCGTTGTCATTCCTGGCCTAACCATTGAAGATAATCCTCATCTTGAACAGTCTCCGTTTTCTGCAGTGTTTGATTTTGAGGGGAGCCCAACAAAGCCGGTTAAAATAATGAAGTCTGGTGCGTTGGTGCATCCACTGATGACTTCTTCGCTCCTTGCTGAAGTAGAGAGTGAATATCCCCAATGGAAAGGTCGATTCCGTCTGACCGGGCATGCAGACAGCGCCAACTCCACCTCATTTACCAATTTGTTTTTTCGAGTCGAGAAACCACCGCTCCCTGATCTTGGGAAACTTTCATACATTCAAATCCAAAATCTGACAGGCATGTCAGTTGACCCCCTGACAGGTCAATTCGCCTTGGATGCTGACGGTGCAAAAGTGATGGACAATGGGCGGGTTTTGTATTCAACGAGTCTTACGCTGCGTGGGAATTTCTTCGATGCACTTAAACATTCCAGCACAAGAGTTGGAGCATTGGAGAGACATTTTAATACGTGGTCGCCGGGCATTTATACCGAAGCGCTCAGTTGCGTGAGTAAAGAATTGGCGCAGAATTTTGAGGAAGAGAAAGCGTGAAGAAATTGAGAATTTTTTCTTGGAACCTGAACGGTATACGCGCAGCGGTGCGCAATGGTTTCATGGATTGGCTCGAAAAGGAAAAGCCCGATGTTCTTCTTTTGCAGGAAGTGCGTTGTTCTGAAAGTGACCTCCAAGCAGAGTGGTTAGCGCCATTCGGGTATAAATCTTTTTGGCAACCCGCGGTGAAAAAAGGCTACAGTGGTGTTGCTATCTACACGCGGCTTCCTGTGGAGTCGGAACAAGTGATCCGCGGCCTCGGTTCGCCGCAATTCGACACAGAAGGGCGATTCCTTGCCTTTGTGCATGGCAAGATTCTCTTTGCATCTGCTTATTTTCCAAACTCCCAGCGTGACACTTTGCGTTTGCCTTACAAGCTAGAATATTGCGAGCTCATCATGGAGTTCTTGAACAAGCATCGCGCTGCAGGGCATGAGGTTGTATTAGGCGGCGACTTTAATATTGCCCACACGCCTCTCGATTTGGCGAACCCGAAACAGAACGAGAAGAATGCGGGGTATTTGCCCGAAGAGCGTGCTTGGATGAGTAAGTTCATTGAAAATGGCTACGTTGATACTTTTCGTCTATTTGAGTCTGGCGGCGGTCATTATACATGGTGGAGTCAACGGCCTGGCATCCGTGAACGGAACATCGGATGGCGTCTCGATTATCATTTCATTACCCCCGGCTTGGTCCAGGATGTCGTCTCGGCTAAAATCTTTCCAGCCGTTTTGGGCTCGGACCACTGTCCCGTGTCTTTGGAGTTGAATCTGAAATGAATAAAATGGCTATCGGCTTAATTGCATTGGCCTGCTGTGTTGTGGCGCCTCCTGCTGCCTTGGGGGGACTTGCTTTTTTGGAAGTTCTCAGCGGCAATTACGATCATCTCAAAAAAGAGCGGATTCTCGAGATACTCTCGAAAGAGTCAACTCTTTATTACAGTGATGGCACCACCCAACTCGGGAGCTTGTTCGGATCGGAACATCGGCAATATATCCGACTCAAAGATATTCCTAAGCTAGTTCAGCAAGGCGTGATTGCAGCCGAAGACGATGATTTCTATGGGCATCGTGGAGTTAATTTCATAAGTACAGCCCGTGCAGCCTTTCGCAATCTCGTTATGGGTAAGCGTGAGGGTGCGTCTACAATTACTCAGCAGACTGTGAAGAATTTATACGGCCGTCCCGTGACAAATTTGAAAGCCAAATTTGAGGAGGCCATCAATGCCTTCAAAATGGAGCGCAGATTCAGTAAAGATGAAATTCTTGAATTCTATCTCAACCAATTTCATGTGACAGGCAATGGGCGTGGTGTTGGTGTTGCTGCCAAGTATTATTTCGATAAAGAAGTGCACGAACTGACACTCACAGAGGCTGCCTTCATTGCAGGAAGTGTTAAGGGCCCTGAGCGTTACAATCCATTTACAAAAAAGGCAGTGGCCGCGCAGAACCGTGCCAAAGCAGATGCCAAGGTGCGCAAGAACTACGTTTTGCGCCGTATGTTAGACACAAAATTTATAAGCCAGGCTGAATTTGATGCTTCTGCGAGGGAAGATGTTCCCTTTCGCCAGGGTAAATTTCAATTCAATGAACTTTTCATCACTGAACTTGTTCAACGTCAGCTCAGCCGTAAAGAAGTTCTTTCTGCCTTGGGTGCTGAAACTGCGGATGAAGTGGGTTCGATGGGCTTGCGCATCACGACAACGCTTGATCAATCTGTCCAACGCGGAGCTCTCTACGGAGTGCGACAAAACCTGAGTCGGCTTGAGATGATTCTCACGGGCTTTGATAAAGCCCCAGCTGCGCAGTTTGTGAGTATTCAGCGTCCGGAATTACACGGATTTTATGTCGGAAAAGTTCTTCAGCTCTCAAAGGAAAAAGGCAAGGAATCGGCAACTCTGAGCTTCGGCATTCCCGAATGTTTTGTTCCCTCTGATGCCATCGATCGAGTTGCGAAAATTACCGATCAGGCTTTTTACCGCGGAACTGATAAATCGAAGGCAATTCTTCTCAATCAGGTGCGTGTGGGCGATTATGTGCTTGCGAGTGTTCGCGAGCAGCGTCCAGATGGGCGTCTTGTCTGCGACATCGAGCGTCAACCCCGAATTCAGGGCGGCGCGATTGTGCTCGACAAAGGTCAGGTTGTAGCCATGGTGGGAGGCTACGCGCCACATGAATATAATCGTGCTGTGTTTGCAAAGCGTCAGCCCGGAAGTACGTTCAAAACTCTCACATATTATCCTGCCCTTCAGCTTGGCTGGCACATTCTTGAACCATTGCTGAACACTCGCAACGTGTACACCTGGCAAGGCCAATTCTATTATCCTCGCCCCGACCACTCTCCCGACACGCTTGAAACGACATTCGCCGGTGCAGGTGCCAAGTCAGAGAACCTTGCAAGCGTCTGGTTGCTCGCACACATGCTCGACCGCCTCACATTCTCTCAATTCAAAGATTTGCTCGTGACTTTAGAAATGGCGAACTCTGGTGAAAACGAAAATGATGTCGCCAATCGATTAGCTTCCAAATACAATGCACGTTTCTTGGAGCCCAATTTGCGGGCCGGGCTTTTCGGTGCAGTTAAGGGTGAGCTCCTCGATGATGTTGCTGTGTCGCATGATCGCCGACTGCGTTTCCTCGTGAAGTCGATGAACTATGGCACGGCATTTGAAGCAGAAGCGGCTCGTGTGGCTGTTGCCAAACCTAAGGCAATGCCCGAAAAAGAAAAGCAAATTCGTTTGCACGTTCTGAAAAATAGTTTTTTACGCTGGGAGCGGATGCGTGAAGACGCACTCGCAGCAATCACGCGGGTTAAATCGTTGGCTCAGTCGAAGTCAATTCTGAGCAAGGAAGACATTGTTGCCCTTGCTTCATTTCATGCCATCGAAAATCAAATTGTCTGGCAGCCATCCGATCCGTTTTTGATGGGTATAGTGACTCCACAGCTACAAAATCCAGTTGTGAAGCCTCTGCAGCCTGAGGAAGTTGTTCGTCTTGCAGAATCAAATTCGTCACTCTTCTCAGAGGAAAATATTTTACTCGACGGTGTTTTGCCTATGAGCCTTGTTGCGGAGATGAAGGATCAGGTTGACACCAAATACAAAACTATCGCCGATGCTCCTGCAATGGAGAAGCTCTTCTGGCACGACGATTTTCGCTATTCACTGGGCATGATTTATGCGCAGAAAATGTCGAAGCAAATGGGCATTGAAAGTGACGTGCAATGGGTGCCTTCTTTCCCGCTCGGTGCAAATGTTGTGACGCTTGCAGAGTTAGCGCTCGCTTACCAAAGCATTTTGCAAGGAAAGACATACCGTTTTTTCAACACCGACCAAGAAAATCAGTTGCTCCTCATCAAACGTATTGAAGATGAGCAGGGAAATCTTCTCTGGGAGGCTGAAGAGCAAGAACATCAATTGGCCGATCAGTTCTACTCAGCTCCTATGTTGAGTGTTCTGAGAGGAACAGTGACAAACGGCACCGCGCGAGCTGCCAATCGAACCGTTGTGCTGCGCTCTAACAATCCTGAAGAGGATGCACTTCTTGAGAAAGCCGCATTGCGTATTCCAACTTTTGGAAAAACAGGCACAACCAATGACTACGTAAACGCGACCTACGTCGGCTATCTGCCTTACCCAGAGGATTCCGGAACAAAATCACTTTCAGCTGAAAATGCATACACAATTGCGTCTTATGTTGGCTACGACACAAATGAGCCAATGCGCCGTAGAGGTTTTAAAGTTGCCGGTGGTACTGGAGCGCTACCTGCTTGGATTGAAATTGCACAAACCCTCATTAGGGAACAAAAATTTTCTGAAAAGCTTGCTTGGCGTCAGATGGTTGAAAAAAAATACAGCGAAGTGCCTTTCGATTATGGAGACGACACTCAGAAAATAACGGTACCTGTTCATGGTGCTTCAATGACTAATGATGAGAGCGACGGCACCGACGACTCCCGTGCCGACCTGAACTCGGTCATTGACGATTATGCTGTGAGCGCCAATGCGGTTGTCAGACTTGCCCTGAGCGGGCGAAATAGCGAAGGTGTCTTCTCAGCCACCCGGCGTGTGATCCCTTTCAGCGCTCGTGTCAAAGAATCAACATCTACCGCAACACAACCTGTTGTTGGAACCCAGCCATCGGGCGAGCCACTTCAATCCACTCCTGAGGGCAACAATCCGCAATCACCTAACAATAATCTTTCAGTTCCGCCCTCCCCGGGGGAATTGGCAAAAAATGCCCCCCCAGTGCCGCAGCCCACGCCCATCAAGGAAAATCTGACACCCGATTTCCCTATTCCAAAGTTCAAGATCGACGATACGTTCAACAGCGAGGATCCGGTGAACTGACGAACAAGTTGGTCTGATCAGATTCCTTGCGAAGAAATCCAGTTCTTCCGAGGAACGGTCATGATGAACGACAGTGGAAATCGAGATTGGATCCGGCGCAGAATTGAGCTTGAGGATGCCGATGACCAGAGGGTTCCCGCTGAGTTTTCGGGAATTGTCCCCGGTTTCGAGCGTCATCGCGGCGGTGTTGAATACTCATTGCTGACTTTCGCAACTTTGAGTTTTGCCGCAGCCAGTTTGATTCCCTTCTTCTCGCACCCCTTTGTCCAGAGAGATTTTGCGCTGCGGGCGAATTCACTTGAGCCTGGCGAAGCGTTGGGATTTGTCACGTTCATGGACACTCTCGAAGACACATCGGGTTCGCAGATGAAGGATATGTTCGGTTGGGGAGCGCTCGATCTTGTCTCCCGAGCATCTCAGGCACTTGCTCCGCATTTGCAGGCATGTCGTGCTCACTTGCAGGGGCCTGCAAGTGGTTTGGTGTTTCGTTTTGATGTGAAGGTCGATGTCAGTAAGCCAGGATTCTCTGTGAATGGCTTACTTGAAGGTGCGGAGCGAGAGCCAGCAATGGCTGGTTGCCTGCGCGACAAAATCAACACTCTCGCGATCTCGGATTTTAGCAATTTGCGCGCAGCGTCACCGAAATCCTACAAACTCCGCCTCGGTGTGCAGATGGCACATGGATCCGATGGCGGAGCTCCATAAAAGATCACTTCGGCTTCGAATCTTTCTGAGTTTTGTCGGTGTCTTCTTTCTTGGGAAGAACTGGTTTTGGAATTGTTCCTGCAAGCACTTCTTTGCTCCAAATGAGGGGCTGATACTTCTTAATTCTCTCTTGAACCAGGCCAATGTGCTTCTGACTCTTCATTATAAAATGCGAGGTCACTTGCGACTGTGCCATGAAGCTTGCAAGTGCTCCCGCTCCAGTCCCTGACGCGAATTCTATTGGATGCAATCGTGTTGCTGAATTCACGTGAAATGTTTGTGCCATGGTTTTTCCTGCGACGAGCAGGTTGGTGATGGTTGAGTTGGTATGAGCGCGCATGGGGAGAGTAAAAGGGCGCGGATAGGCTGTATAACCTGCAGGATAATTGCTCGACATACAGCGCTGTCCATCAACATTCGGATTACGACTCGGATGTCTGTCGGCGACGTAAACTCCCGTACCTACGGAGTCACTGAATTCAGTTCCATCAAACATCTCGCCGTAGCGATAAACGTAGGGCGAACCATCACTTCCATATCCAATGCTGCGACGTGTATCGCGAATGTAGGGCACCTTGCTCAATCCAAGCGGAGTTCCGAGCGCTTCTGAAAGAACAATGTGCTGACCGATGTCTCGCTTTTGTCCATTCCATGTGACTGTGGCATTTTTGCGAAGGTGATCGACCCAGCCCCAAGCTTGAAGCTCTGCCTCTCCAAGAGCTTGAACATCAATTCCACCTTCCCAGTTTCCACTGCGTGCCTGAGCACGAGCTCCATCGATGGGCAGGAAAAGATAACGGTAGGGATAATCGTTGCCAAGCTCCCAATTTTGATTTGAGATGTCGCCAATTTGGGCGGCAGGAAAAAAGCCATAAACTTTTTCAGTTTTGCGCTCAACGGGCCCAACAACAATGCGGCGGTAAGTCCAGACATCATCGAATGAAAAAGAACGAGACGAAGTTGCAATGCTATACAGAGACTTTCCGGCATCAAGGAGCCCACGTTTTACAAGTGACTGCTTATAGGCTTCAACTTGAGGTTGGATTTCGCGAACCCATCGGCCGCCTGCGAGTGCTGAGTCGGGTTGCGGAGTCTCATTCATGCGCAAGGTCATCGGATAAACGATCGCTTGTCCACACGTCTCCTGGGAGCCTTGTCCAACAGGTGCGGCGTCGTTGCGTTCCATTCCCTGAAGATACGAAGAGCCACTTAAAACAAGAATCTCTCCCCATTCCGTTGCGTCAATGACAACCGGAAAATATTCTTTGCCGTTGTTGGTCGATTTTTGAGCTGCATTCAATGTGTAAATCGTCTTGCGGAAGCGCGATGAATCTTTGCTGCTGTACCAATCTTTGATCTGTTCGGAGAGGCGCAGCGGAGGCGCACCAATTTCGTTGTGTTGGATCACGGTGACAGAGGTGATGCGTTGGTCTTCTGTTCGAACTGATTTCACGACTGTATTGCGAAAAACCTTGAGTCGGCCTGACGCTTCGTAGGTGGAAGCAAGTGAATTGATGCTGCCAATAAGATTCGTGGGAGGAAAGCA
>CAIZJW010000288.1 GCA_903933385.1 uncultured Silvanigrella sp.
CACTTCTTCCTGATGCTCAATCACCTTTGGTGCCATTTCACGCGACTCACTCCGATTCTTTCCATGCTTTTTGCCCGCTTTCTTTCCAGGCTGCACTTCAATACGGGGCGTTTCCTCTGTTTTTAGCTCTGTTTTTAGCTCTGTTTTTAGCTCTGTTTTTAGCTCTGTTTTTAGCTCTGTTTTTAGCTCTGTCTGTGGCTCTGTCTTTGGCTCTGTCTGAGTCACTTCAAAATGTTTTTGAGATTGCTGTATTGGCTCAACGGGAGCGGTTGCCACAGCGCGACTTTCCGCAGCCATTGAAGCATTCATTTTGGGTTTAGGAGATTCCTCGATCACGTCGAGAGTAATGCCAAGAATACTTGCAACGTCAGGGGTAATAACATCCAATGGCTCTTCTTCTGGTGTTGACTCAATGACCTTGCGAATCGAACCCGCCGCCGGTGTCCGACGAGTCTCCTGATTTTCATTCGGTTTTGCATGGCGTTGCACAGAGGCCAAGGTATTTGTTCTCGGTGTTTGCTCGGTGGGTCGATTTACGACGGGAACCGGCGATTCCACATGCGCACGAGCCTGTCCCAAGTCGCGCTCAGCCGACGAGTCGCGTTTTTGCCCCATTTGATAAGGAGCCTGAGCATCGTGTTCAGCGGGCATGACAGACTGGTTTGCTGCTTGATCGAGTTCCGGAACCGCAACCGAAAGCTCTCGTGCATAGATCCTAACGAGACCTCGGCCATTGAGGCCAGGGGGCAACTCGTTCCAGTGTCCGTCTTCAATTGCAACAAGATAGTGCTCGCGTACTTTGATTTTTGCACTCAAAGCTGACGTAGTTCTACCCAACAATTCACGAGCTTGACGCAGACGATTTCCAACGAGTTGGGCGATGTCTGACGATACTCCGAGAGCAGTGCGATTGCCTGAGGTTTCCATCTCCGTTCCCATCACTTGGCGTTAACCTTTCAAGTTATTTTGCAATCTGTTTTCTCAGCGCCAGCGCCCGTTGCTCAATGGCTCCGGATGGACTGGCTTGGAGTATGCTATCTAAATGTGTCAGAGCCTTTTTTCTTTCACCGAGACGCACGGAAACTGCAGCCAATTCCAACTGCGGATCGAGACAACCCGGACAGAAATCCACCGCTCTTTGAAAAGATGCCTGCGCTTCTTTGAGACGTCCAGAAGCGGACTGACATTTTCCGAGATTAAAATAGGGCGCCGAGTAGGTCGGGTCAATTTCGAGTGCTGACTGAAATGATAGTGTGGCTTTTTCACACTTTTTTTCTTGAAGAAAACTCAAGCCAATATTCAAATATACTTTTTCCATTAAAGAATACTTGTTGCGCTTTACGATTTCTTCTAAAACAACTCTAGATTCCTTTAACTTTCCAACCAAAATCAGCGTATATCCGAGATTAAGTCGGGCGTCGTCGTCTCCGTCGTCGGATTTCAGAGCTGCCTGAAAACTCTTCATGGCAACATTTGGGTTGTTGAGTCCAAGGAACGAAAGACCAAGCAATGTGTGAACTTCAGCAGAGGCATCAACTTGTCTCGACCTCGGAAGAAGAAATTGAACAGCACGCTGGTACTCGCCTTGGCCGACCATCTGCCTTGCCAACTCCAAACTCGCTGATTGATTCCGCACCTGCGGCGAATCAGTTGGCGTGCTTGCACACGCACTGACACATGCAGTTATGATTGTGAGCAGGCAGAACTTCAGCATCATCTAAGCGACTTTCTGTTATGTATGCACACCACGCTCTGTCGAAATCACTTGACGAGGCTTTCCTGCCACATCACTTGGTCCGACGAGTCCGTCCTTCACCATCCGGTCCATCAAACGAGCTGCTTTATTGTAGCCAATTCTGAAATTTCTCTGAAGGCTCGAAGTGCTCACCGTCCCGGAACTGACGGCGAAATCTATGGCTCGGTCGTAGAGATCATTCTCATCCAACTGGGTTCCATCAACACCCATCTCGTCAATTTTATCTCCTTTAGTTCCGTCATTTTTTTGGCTAATTTGCTGAGCATTTCGCTGAACGGCTGCCATGGTTTCGTTGTCGTAACGGGTGGGATAGAGCTGGCGCAGCCGGTCGCTCAATTGGTTGATTTCGCGGTCACCAATGTAGGCTCCATGCCCACGAATAATTCTGTTCGTTCCAGGCGGGAGGAACAACATGTCGCCACGGCCCAACAATCGCTCGGCACCTATGCTTTCAATGATTGTGCGACTGTCATGCTTTGACGCCACTTGAAACGAAATTCGACAGGGTAAATTTGCTTTAATCACACCGGTAATGACATCTACACTCGGTCGCTGGGTCGCAAGGATGAGATGAATTCCAGCTGCACGCGCTTTTTGAGCCAACCTTTGTATCGAATCTTCTATATCACGGGGAGCCGTCATCATCAGATCGCAAAGCTCATCAATTACGACAACAATGTAGGGCAATGTTATAGGCGTTTCGCCTTCAAGTTGTTCAACAGTGAGGCGATTAGCCTGAACCTCGGAGTTGAATGCCGCAATATTTCGAACTGCAGCCTTTCGCATGAGCTGATATCTGCGCTCCATTTCATCTATTGCCCACTTCAAAGCTCCAGCTGCCTTTGAAGGATCAGTCACAACAGGCATGAGAAGGTGCCCAATTCCATCATAATTGGAGAGCTCAAGCATTTTTGGGTCAACAAGAATAAAGCGAACTTGTTCAGGAGTGCGAGCCATCATTAAACTGAGAAGCGTGACATTTATCCCAACAGATTTTCCAGAACCTGTCGCTCCGGCAATCAATAGGTGAGGCATTCCACTCAAGTCGGCAACCAAAGCCGAGCCGTCGACATTTTTTCCGAGAGCCATCGGTAGTGGTGCGGCAAGTTCACGCAGTGAGCTGTTTTCCATAACTTCGCGCAATGCGACTGTTTCGCGGATCTGTGCGGGAACCTCGATTCCGATTGTGCTCTTTCCCGGCTGGGGTGCCATCAAGACACTTTGAGCTTTTAATCCCAATGCGAGATCATCCTGCAGCGAAAGAACCTTTGTTACCTTGATTCCGGCGGCCGGTTCAAATTCATGCACGTTAACAACAGGCCCGGGCTGACTTTTCACAACCCGTCCAGTGACACCGAACGTTCCCAATTTCATTGCAAGAAGATGAGCCTGCGTTTCTAAACTCTTTTGCAATGTTAGAGGGTCACCCTGCGCAGATTGTCCGACAGGAAGCATGCCCAAAAGTTCATTGTAGGTTTCCTTTGAAACTGCATCCGGACCAGATGAAATTCCACTCGGCCGAGTTTGAGTGCGCGCTAGCTGGCTCGCATTGAGACTCGTTTCAGGCTGCGGTCTTTTCTCGAGATGATTTGCTCTCTGTGGTTCGGCACGGACTGATCGTTGTCCAATGGTTTCTTGAACGACACGCCTTTCATCTGAACCAGAATCCCGCGAAGATACGCTGTTGATTGAAACGATTGGTTCAGCCTCAAGTTCAGAAGCTTGCTGACTGACTCCGCGCTTTTCCTCATTATTTTGAGAAGTTTTCTTGCTGTCTTCAACTGCTTCCTTTGCGATCTCACGCAACCTGTTCCAGGGTAGCCGACCCACCATCCAAACAACTGCCGTCACAGGATTTACACCCAAACAAAGCGGCAAACTTGCAAGCAAACCACAGCCGAGAATAATGCGCACTCCGCTTGCACCAAAGCTTGGAGTTAGAAATGAAACTACGCCCTGTCCAACCCATCCACCGACTGGAAATGCGACCTGAGACAAACTGATTTCATCGCGAAAAGCTGCCACGAAACCTAGCAAGCAAACAACCATTTGCGGGTAGCCAAGCAATCTCATCTGCCAACGAGAGCGCACCTTAGGACGCTGAAAAAGCTGAAGTGCATGAACCAGGGCTACCGCGCTAAATACATACGCACCAACACCGAAAAGCTGAATCAGCCATTCTGCAAGATTTGCTCCAGTGGCACCCAGCAAATTCCTGAACGTCGAGCCCGTTGGGATCAACGACGTCAAAACGAGGTGAAAGGTGGATGCATCTTGCGGATTAAATGAGTAAACCGAAAGGCACACGACCAAGGCTGAAGCCAAGGCGAGAAGCGAAAAATAATCGCTTACGTACACCGTGTTCTTTTTAGAATCCGAATTCCAATCTAAACTGAAGCGACCCATAGAGTTCACCCGTTTCATAATGCAGAGGAAACCATGGACCAACCAACTCGTGGCCCACAAGCACTGCTCGCCAACGCAATGATTGGCTTACTGTCCCCGCTGGATTCTCTCAGATTCATGCGTCTCAAAAAATCACTGTTGGTCATGGGACTGGCACCATACCTGGTTGCCTTCGCCCTCTATGGTGTGCTTGTCGGCAAAGTTGTGACACCCATGCTCTCAGGGTTTTTGATCGAAAAGAATCTAATTCCCGAACAAATGGCCTTCATTCACGGCGTTCTCGGGATTCTGATTTGGTTGTTGGCCCTGATGATTTTTGCACTCTTAGGGCCATCAATCATCAATACCGTGGCCAGTCCACTCTACGATCTGGTCTCAGGCAGGACGTACGAACACTTTAGCAACAAAACCATGCCCAAGGAGTCCTTCGAACAATTCTTTCGCAGCTTTATCGGTGAATGCTCTAAGCTCGCCCTTTGGCTGATGGTCACAATCATTTTGGCAACGACACCTTTTGCTGCTTTTTTAGGCGGTCCAATCGCTCTTTGGTTTTTGGGTTGGACACACGTCGACCGCACACTCAATCTTAAATCGTTGCATTTAAGAGAACGGCTCATGTTCGGCATCGAGAACGCACCTGCCTGCATAGGCCTTGGTCTTTGGGGACTCATCCCAGGGCTGAACACCCTTTTCACCTTTCTGATGGCTTCCGCTGGGGCTGTTATTGTTGCAAAAGCCGAACAACGCGTTCATTAAAGAAGCACCGTCTCATCAGTGGCGCTTGGTTTCGCATCGGCTGAAAGGAATCTCTCTTTTGCAAAACATTCGCTCTTTTCTTGAGGCCATCAAGTTCAGCCACACAATCTTTGCACTTCCATTTGCACTCTTGGCTGCATCGCTCGCATTTCGAGAATCGAAGTTCGAACCGATCAAAATCGTGTGGATTATTCTTGCAATGGTTGGAGCGAGAACATGGGCCATGGCTATCAACCGCGTCGTCGATGCTCAGTTTGATGCCTTGAATCCTCGAACGTCGAGTCGTGCAGTGGCGTCGGGATCCATTTCAAAGAAGTCGATGCTGCTCTTTGGTTTTCTCGGGGCTGCTGTCTTCATTTTGTCCGCCTTCGCTTTATCAACAGTCGCATTTTACTGCTCAATCCCAGTTCTGCTTATCCTGGCAAGCTACAGCTACACCAAACGCTTCACTTTTTTTTGTCACTATTGGCTGGGACTCTGCTTGAGCTTAGCGCCGCTTGGCGCATGGGTTGCGCTTCGAGGCACACTTCCCACCCAATTATTCCTCTTAATGGGAGGAATCACCTCCTGGGTGGGCGGATTCGACATTATTTATGCACTCCAGGACGTTCACTTTGATTCACAAAATGGCCTGAACAGCATTCCAAGCCGTTGGGGCAGTGAAACTGCCCTCTGGATTGCAAGAGTAAGTCATATCGTCGCCGCCCTCTTTTTTGCAGCATTCGGAGTTGTGTATCATCTTGGAGCCGTTTACTTCATTGGACTGTTTGCCGCCGTTGTTTTGATGATTCAACAGCACATGATCGTGCGAAAAGGATCGCTCGAAAACATAAACTTTGCATTTTTTAATTTAAACGGATGGATTGCTGTCCTACTTTTTTTGGCTGCAACCCTGTCTATTTGGTTTGAACCGGTCTCCTAAAGACCGACGCAAGAAAATTCTTGATTGAGGAGCTCTTCACCAATGACCTACCAACACGCAAGCATTGAACCCAAATGGCAGCAACATTGGGCAGCACACTCGATTTTCAAAACCACCGAGGATACCTCCAGGCCTAAATATTATGTCCTAGATATGTTCCCATATCCCAGCGCTGCTGGACTCCATGTGGGACATGCGCTCGGTTACACAGCAACCGATATCGTCGCGCGCTACTACCGTATGAAGGGCTATAACGTTCTGCACCCTATGGGCTGGGATGCTTTCGGATTGCCCGCAGAACAACATGCTATCGATACTGGAGAACACCCCGCCAAACTGACATACCGCAACATAGACAACTTCAGACGACAGCTGACATCGCTTGGGTTTTCCTATGATTGGAAACGTGAAATTGCGACCTGTGATCCATCGTACTACCACTGGACTCAGAAAATTTTTCAGATTCTCTTCGATAAAGGTTTGGCTTATCAGGCAGAGATGTTGGTCAATTGGTGCCCCGCTCTCAAAACAGTTTTAGCGAATGAAGAAGTCATTGAAGGAAAAAGTGAGCGCGGTGGCCACCCGGTGCTGCGCATGCCGATGCGACAATGGATGCTAAAAATTACCGCCTACGCCGAACGTCTTCTAGCCGATCTTGACGCTCTCGATTGGCCAGAAAATGTAAAAGACATTCAGCGTAACTGGATTGGAAAGTCGGTAGGCGCTAAAATTCGCTTCGCACTTGCTGATCATCCACAAGAAAAAATCGAAGTTTTTACAACCCGACCCGACACTCTCTTCGGTGCAACATATATTGTTCTTGCACCAGAGCATCCGCTGGTTGGAAAAATCACCACACCGCAATATTTGGATGAAGTAAAACGTTATCAACACACAGCCGCCCAAAAGTCCGATCTGGATCGCACAGAACTGAACAAAGAAAAATCTGGCGCTTTCACAGGAACATCAGTCGTTCATCCTGTGAATGGAAATAAAATTCCTATCTGGATCAGCGACTATGTGATGATGACCTATGGCACGGGTGCAATCATGGCGGTTCCAGGACATGATGATCGTGACCACGAATTTGCGCGTGCTTTCAACCTACCCATTGTGCAAGTTGTCGCTCCCAACGAGGGGCAGCACGACATTCAATCGTCGGCATATTCTGGTTCAGGGAACCTGATAAATTCGGATTTCCTGAATGGAATGAATATTAACGACGCCAAAAATGCAATGATAGAATTTCTCTCAAAAAAGGGCCTGGGAGAGGGAAGCACCACATATAAACTCCGCGATTGGCTCTTTTCCCGCCAACGCTACTGGGGTGAGCCAATCCCTATACTGAAAGATTCTCAGGGAAGCGTTGTGCGTGCTTTGAGCGACACTGAATTACCTCTCACTCTTCCAGAAGTCACCAGCTATGAGCCAACGGGTGATGGCAAATCGCCGCTTGCCAACATTTCCTCATGGGTTCAACGCGGAAATGAATTTTTGGAAACCGACACAATGCCAGGAAGTGCAGGTTCGAGTTGGTACTTCTTACGTTTTTGCGATCCATTAAACTCTAACGCTCCATTCGCCTTCGAAAAAGCTAAGTTTTGGATGCCAGTAGACCTCTATGTTGGCGGACAGGAACACGCCGTCGGACACCTGCTCTACTCTCGCTTTTGGACAAAGGTTCTCTTCGACGCAGGAATGAGTCCGGTCGCTGAGCCGTTCAAAAAGCTCGTGAATCAGGGGATGATCTGCCGCAACGGTGCCAAGATGTCTAAGTCCAAAGGCAATGGAGTGAACCCGGATGAGGTGCTCGAGAAATACGGCGCAGACGCCCTCCGCGTTTATGAAATGTTTATGGGCCCCTTGACCCAAACAAAAGAATGGGAAGATTCAAATCTAGCCGGAATATATCGATTTCTCGCACGCATCGAGCGCCATCTTGTAGATGACCAAGGAAAAAGCCTTGTCAATGACACGCCCCCATCGCGCGATGATCTGCGAATTCTTCACAAAACCATCAAAAAAATAAGTGCTGACATTGAATCACTCTCGTTCAATACGTCTATTTCTCAAATGATGATCTTTTTGAACGGAATGGCTGAGTCTAATTGCAGATCTCGAGCGGTTTGGGACAAGTTCCTGCCATTGCTTGCGCCCTTTGCTCCTCATCTTGCGGAAGAACTCTGGCAAGTCTGTTTTCAGTCGGCAAACACGGCCACAAAGGAGAGTTATCCCTTCGTTAGCTTGGCATCTTGGCCGTCATTCGACGAATCACTGGCGCGCGACGATGAAATCAAAATTGGCGTTCAAATCAACGGAAAAGCACGCGCAGAAATCACCTTGCCTCTCGATTGCGATCAAGACACCGCAGTGCGTATTGCACAAGAGGATAAAACTCTTTCAGCGGCACTTGTTGCGATCGAGGTCAAAAAGATTGTTTTCGTGAAAAACAGAATTCTCAATTTTGTGGGAGCGCCAAAGTAACAATCTCTTTTCTGACTTGAATAAAAAGGGCCAGCATAAATGCTGGCCCTTTTTATTTTAAAGTCCGTTCTGAGCCCTGTGCACCGTGAAGGTGACAAGATTCACAATTTCTTCAACGTCACTGTTACGCTGGAGAACGTTCACTGGCTTGCGCATTCCAATGAGAAGTGGGCCAATGAGAGTGGCTCCGCCCAGCTTGTTGAGCAGCTTGTATGCAATGTTCCCTGAAGTGAGATCAGGGAAAACCAACACATTTGCGGGCCCTTTCAACGATGAAAAACCGAAGCTGCGCTGCAAAACGTCGGCGCTAAGAGCCGCGTCTGCCTGCACTTCACCGTCCACCTCAATATCTGGACGCATCTTTTTGATCAGCTGTGTAGCGTTGATTACTTTATCAACCAACGGATGCTTATTGCTTCCGAAATTGCTGAAGCTGAGCATAGCAACTCGTGGCATCTCATTGAGATAGAGCTTCGCCGTGTCGTGTGCCTGAATGGCAATCTGCGCAAGCTGTTCTTCAGTAGGCTCAATATTTACAGTTGCATCCGACAAGAAGATGCTTTTGTCTCGCCAGACAAGCATGTAAACGCCGGCAAGCACTTTATCAGGCTGAGTGCCTATAACATGCAGAGCGGGTCGAATGGCATCGGGATAGTTGTGATGCACGCCCGAAAGATACGCTTCCGCATCGCCGCGCTCCACCATCATTGCAGCATAATACTGATTTTCCTGCATCAACTCTTGGGCCGACATACGTGTCACGCCTTTGCGAGAACGCTTTTCTAGCAAAATCTGCGCGTAGTCGGCCGTTTTTGGTGATGTTGTTGGATCGATGATCGCAGCGTCAGCAAGTCCGTCCAGCTTCTGTTCCCGGATGAGAGCACGGATTCGATCTGTATTTCCAAGCAGAATAGGGTCACAAATACCCTCTTCAACCAACTGCTCTGCCGCGCGCAATACGGGCAAACTAACCCCTTCCGGAAGCACAACTCTTGTTCGCACACCGCGAGCGCGATTGTTCTCGACAACCATTCGCTTGATTTTGCGAGTCACAAGTGCCGCAACTCCGAGTCGGCCCTCGAGATGGTCTTTGTAGTACTCGAGGTCAAGGGTCTTTCTGGCAACGCCACCATCAATCGCTGCCTTCGCAACAGCAGGTGCAACCCAAGTGAGTAAGCGAGGATCAAAGGGCTTGGGAATCAGATAATCACGCCCGAAAGTATAATCATGACGCGCATAAGAGCGACTGACGCTCTCGGGTACATCTTCTTTTGCAAGCTCTGCTAGGGCATAAACGGCGGCCATTTTCATGTCTTCTGTAATCTGCCGAGCTTGAACATCGAGTGCACCACGGAAAATGTATGGATAGCCAAGAACATTATTCACTTGGTTGGGATAGTCGGAACGGCCCGTCGCCATGATCGCATCACTTCTCACCGCTAAAACATCTTCAGGCCGAATTTCAGGATCGGGATTGGCCATTGCAAAGATGATGGGGTCAGGAGCCATCGGCAAAATCATATCTTGCGTCACGGCGCCTGCAACGGAACAGCCGCAGAAGACATCGGCCCCGTCAAGACATTCGGCCAAAGTTCGCTTGGTGGTGTCGTTGGCAAAGCGCTCTTTGTACTTGTTCATCCCATCAGTACGCCCGCGATACACAACTCCCTTACTGTCACACATGAACAAGTTGTCGCGACGAACGCCGAGATTCAGATACATTTGTGCGCATGCAATCGCAGCCGCTCCGGCGCCATTGACCACAACTTTTATGTCTTGAATTTTCTTGCCAATGATCTCAAGTGCATTGAGAAGCGCAGCGCCGCTGACAATCGCCGTTCCATGTTGATCATCATGGAACACTGGAATGTTGAGAGCTTCGCGGAGGCGCTCCTCTATTTCAAAACACTCAGGCGCCTTGATGTCTTCAAGATTGATGCCACCAAATGTGGGTTCAAGCATCTTACAAGCTGCAATGACCTCATCAACGGCGGGTGCATTGAGCTCAATGTCGAAGCAATCGATGTCGGCAAATTTCTTAAAAAGGACTGCTTTTCCTTCCATGACAGGCTTCGCTGCCAACGGACCAATGTTGCCAAGACCAAGAACTGCAGTTCCATTCGAAACAACTGCTACAAGATTCCCTCTTGCAGTATATTCAAAAACAGCATCTGCATTCTTTGCGATTTCCTTGCATGGCTCAGCAACACCTGGCGAATACGCCAAGGTGATATCTTGCTGAGTCTTGCACTCTTTCGTTACGGCAATTTCAATTTTTCCCTTACGGCCCTTGCGATGATATTCCAAAGCGTCGTCGCGAATACCCATGGTCTGTCCCTGCCTTTCTTTTACGAAACAGGCGTGAATCTAGCGTTCTCTCCTCCAGATGACAACGTGCCCGTCCCGGCCTGGCACAAGGAGTGGCACGACACAGGTCAAAGATTTGTCCGTGGAAGTCCTTGCCTACCGGTCGCGCACACAAGCCACTACGCTGAAAATACTGCCTAAGGAGTGGTTGCCATGGAAAATATTCAAGCCAAAGGACGCTGGTACAAACTTGCGGAAGCTGCACAACTTCTGGGAGTTTCGGAGATTACCGTCCGACGTAAGGCGAAAACAGGCCAACTGAAGGCCATCCTTCGCAACGGAAAGTACATGGTCCACCTTGAAGAAGATGCTGAATTAGGGCTTTTCATTGGGATGAATGAACAGCCAGTGACTCCAACCCTTGCGATGAATAACGATCGCCGAAGTCAATTTTCAGGACTCGCACGCAGTGCTGACAAGTTCAACCAACACCCGAGCACGCCGCAGGATGAAGTCCTTCAAACCCTCAAACGGACGATTGAGGACCAGCAGACACTGATTGCGTCACTGGAAGACTCGATTTCTCGACTGAGTCGAAAGCTGGCGGACGAACGAAATTCCAGTAAATAATCTGATAAGCAAAGAAGGCCGACAGCAGCAGAACCTGACCAGTCAATACTACCGAACCAGTTTGACTTACAAATAAATCAAATCCTACGAGCGCGGGACGATCTCGCAAAATCCAAAAAAAGCACGTGGACACAAAAGTCAGGGGATGGCAAACGAACAGAACTCCGTGCAGCCAATGCTCAAAAGCTGAACATTCTTTCGAATGAACCCATTCATCTTTTGTTACGAATATGCAGGAAAAAAGTCCGAGTAAAACAAAAAGAAAAAGTAAATTTTCTGAAAACGAAAAAGACAGAGCGAGCGTATTTACGAGTAAAACTGAAAGCGTATCGAGCGGATGACCCCACCTCTCCCACCGCGGCAATCCACGACGGTAGTGCAAAACAAATTCATCCACTGCAAGTGCAAGTGCTTGAATAAAATAGGGCACAATGGCTAATAGAATCCAGTAAAACATAGCTTATCTCACAACTTCAAATAAGCTTCCCGCAATTGTCAAACCCGGTCCAAACGCCAAACTTAAAACCCTCGTACCATTTGGATATTTAATGTCGTCGGCAAGAATCTCGTGCCAAACATGGGGTAGGGTCGCCGATGACATGTTGCCATATTTACGAAGTATGTTTTTGCTAGCTTGAATTTTCTCGTCCGGAATTTCCAATAAATTCTGAATATGATCGATGATTTTTGGTCCGCCGGGATGAACGGCATAAACCAATCCAGGAAGAACCTCAGCTGCTGAAAGCCCGGCAATTTCAAACAACCCATCAATATAATCTTTCAGCGAGTCAGAGATGAGAGAGGGAACGTCTCGAGACAGCGTCATCGCCATACCCCAGCCAACCGGGAGCCAAGTCATGGCATGGGCAGAGGACGGAATCTGCACCTCATTCATAGCCAAAACCCGCAGCGACCCTCCTTCACCAGGTTCATTGGCAGTGAGTCGATAACGAACAAAGCCATCGGCGAACAAACTTTGAACGACCAGCTGCTCAGGAGAATGATCAACAGGATTGAAATGAAGTGAACACAATTCAGTGTGTACAACATCTACTCCGCTTGCACTGTTTTGAACCCTACCTTCAAGCGATTGTTGCAACGCGAGTGCAGCAGCCATTCGACTCGCCGGCAATGCGGCATAACAACCCATATGATAGGCGTGAAGCACTCTCGTTTTTGCAGCTGCGCCGCGTTCAACGACGAATCTCTGCAGAGGGCTCGGAGACAAATATCCTGTGCAGCTGACGTGGATAAGATCCGAACCGGTGCTCTCTTCAGGAAGAAATAGATTTTCGCACTTGGCCCTCACAAGCTCGTCAAAAACGCGCTGCCTTGCCTCCATTGGTAGCCCACCAGGATGCTCCCGCAAGCGAAATATTCTCATTTCATCCCAGCGCGTGTGGGTAAAATCAGCAAGCTCATGTCCTCTGGAAGCAATGCGCTCTGGCGAGCAACCAAATCGGCTGATGAGTTTCTGGAAATATTCTGGAGAAGAGTCACTGCGCCCCGCGGGAAATCCAGCAAATGCCTCTCCTGCAGAGTGAGCCTCAGCCAACCAGCGAATTGCGTCTTCTTGCGGCTTCTCAAATGAAGGCCTAACAGTTTTAAGGCTGCTCAAGTACAACACTGGTCGCATGCTCCACCTCATTGCAAATCTAATTCACTGTGTCCGAAAGGGCGTGAGAGACTCTAACATGCGCGCCGCAACAGCGTCAGCTGGCAGATCCGACAAACACTTATGATGGCCCAGAGGACAACTCCGATGCCCGTGCTTTGAACAGGGCTGGCAGGGAAGCAATAACCCTCTGATATTATGATGGTCGAGTACGACAGAATCCTTCAACAGCGGCCCAAAGCCGGATTTTGCTGAGGTTGGGCCAAAAAAAGCGAATGTTTTCGTCCCCGTTGCGCTTGCAATATGGAGCGGCGCTGAGTCAGGCGTCAGCACAAACGTTGCCAGGCGGGTTAATTCAATCAACTCTGCAAGCGGTAGACATGCTCTCGCATCGACAATTCTCGATTGGTCGAGAAATTCAGGGGCAACCCTGCGCAATTCCGCAAGCACTTCATCCATAATGATGCCATCAGACGGACCACCCGACAGAACACAGCGCAAATTTGGCACGTTCTCGAGCAGACGCCTCAAAAGATCTGCATGGAGACGAGCGGGATAACGCTTCGTATTCCAAACTGACCCCGGTGCACACAAAAAAAATGCTCCATGGTTGGCGTCAAAAAAATCTGGATAAGCATTCAAAAAAGAATTCAAACCCACATTACCGAATAATTTAAATTGTGATGTTCTAAAAATCTCCTCAGAGACCAATCCATGAGCGAGCGCTAGATATCGATCTGATTCATGAATTCCATGCGCATGATTTACTTTGCTAAAAAAAAATTGAGAATAAGACGCGCCAGAAAATACAACAGTTTTTTGAACAGAACTGAGAATTGCTATACAACCGCTCGAGAAAGACTGGTGCGCCATCAGCAGAATATCGATCTTCTCATCTCTAATTTTTTTCGCAATGGAAAATATTGTCTTTAGTTTTCCAATTCCACCTTGTTTTCTTACAACTACCGTCTTCTTGATTCTGGAATCAAACTGGAAAAGTGAACAGCCTGCAGAATTGGAAAAAAGAACAATCTCGTGACCCGCCAAACTCAAGGCATCGACGAGGCGTCCCATCAGCGCAACATCACCCACAAAAGCTGTATTGAACAATCCTATCTTCAAATCAATAACTCCATTACCAATGCATCTTCACCACTGCGGTAATAATTCTTTCTCAGTGAAACTTCCATAAAGCCAAGAGAAACATAAAGCCTTTTTGCAGCGGAGTTACCCGTTCCGACCTCAAGAATAATTCTCTCGACTCCATTTCTTTTCAAGAATAAGAATGAATTTTGCAGCAACAACTTACCAATCCCTCTTCCTCTGCAGTGAGAAGAAACTAAAACAAAATCAAGATCCGCATCAGAAGAAAAAGACCTAAATTGGACAAACCCCAAAACGTGATTCAAGTCATCGAGTGCAGCAAAGCAGAGCTTCTTCTCCGCTCCAGACTCATGAGAAGAAACACACTCAGAGAGAAAGCCATCGACTGATTCCTGTGATGGAGAATAAATACTCTGAGGCAAAAGATCTAAAATTTGACTGCGTAGGCTGTGATAGAGTTCTGAGTTGACGAATGGTTCGCTAAAATCTAAATATCGAACAGAATCTTTTTGCGCAGAAATCATTTCTTCAATTGTCCATTCGCTAATTCATTGTGCCAGTACCAACCAACACTAAAGAGATTTTTGTTTCGCTCGAACGAGCCACGAACTCGATAAAAAGTTCTCGCCCGAATTACAGCTTCAACCCATTTCCTCTTTGTTTTATCGGAAACATTGGCAATCTCTCTTGCAAGAACAGGCTCAATACCTGTGAGAAGAGTTTCCTGCTTATCTTTAAAATTCTTGAGAAGGCTGCTCACTTCCTGATCTCTTGGAATAAAAAGATTCAATTTCTGAACATCAACCCAAATCAACGCCAACTGAAAAAAAGTTCGAATATCTTCAGGCCAAATCTTGTTCATTGTCTCAACATCGGGGCTCACCAAATCAGGCAAAGAAAATCCAGCTAGCCATTTGGTTTCTATTGCGACTGGCTTTTCACCCGGGGCGTTTGTGAGGTTCCAAATTGCGAGAATCGCCGCTGCGTCCGCTGAAGAAAACACTTCTCTTCCGACAGTCAAAACAGAGCGATTCACTCTACCATCCCTAGTTTTATTGATATTTCCGGCAACATTCTCTGCATGCGCCTGGGGTAACCGTAAAGCCAACACAGCCATTGTAATAAGAAGGAACAAATTTTTTTTCTTCACCTTATTAATGCCTCTCAACGCTTTTCTAGCCCACCCCAAACCAATGAACCGCCCCAGCTTGGAAAGTGATTCTGTGAATTTCGAGCACTCTGAAAATATCTGAACTCAAACCCTAAAAGAAGTTCGTCACTCAAGCGATACATCGCTGAAAAACCACCGTAGGCTGCGGGCTCGGAAGCCTCATATCGAAAAGTTGGAATGAGATTGTAGCGGGTTTTCGAGTTTTCCCATCGCGTGGAAAATCCTAAACCAAAATGACCATAAGGCCGGAAATATCTGAATACACCCTGGTCATACAACGCCTCAGGGATCAGGGCATGTTGAAGATCACTCCCCAAAAAACCCCACACATATCCTCCCACCTGTGGATTTGTGCGCGTCAGAAATAGTCCAATTCGACCTTGCCAGTGATCTCGTAATAATTGTCCGAGCTGCAATCCAAATGTGTTGCGCAGCTTGCGAAAAACTTCCTGATCGTCAGGCTTTGCCAAGTGTGTTCCCTGCGGCAATCCGAACCACGTGAGAGCCAACGAATTGTCTCGAACAAAGTCCGATTCCCACTCAATAGGCTTAAACGATTGGGAGTCTCGTAATTCAGCCCCGGCACGCAGCGGAATGAAAGATAAACAAAGTCCAGCTGTGATGAGGCCCAGGAGAAAACTGAATTTCACCTTTGGCACTTTGTACATTCTCGGCTCCCGCTGTATAGCTTTCCATTATTCAAAAGGACCCAAACCTATGTCTGCTGTGCATCTTTACACGGATGGAGCTTGTTCGGGAAATCCCGGCCCGGGTGGCTGGGCTTCTGTTCTTGTCGCCAATAACCAAGTCCGCATGGTGTCTGGATATGAAGCTGCAACCACGAACAATCGCATGGAGCTTCTTGGGGTCATTCAGGGATTGGAGGCATTAAAGCGCCCGACCCAAGTGCACATCGTTACCGACAGCACCTATGTCAAAAATGCCTTCACGGAAGGGTGGCTGGAGGGCTGGCAGCGCAACGGTTGGAAAACCAGCTCGAAGGAGCCGGTCAAAAATCAAGACCTCTGGCTGCGACTTTGCCATTTGCAGCGAATGCATGTTCTGACCTGGGAATGGGTCAAGGGCCATTCTGGTCACACAATGAACGACTTGTGCGATAAGCTCGCGCGCGCTGCCATTCAGGAAAAAAAGGGTCGAGATGAAAGAACAACCCTTGAAGAACTCTCACAGTAAAACTCCCAAATTGATCTGCACACGCGCATCCGGATTGTCTGACTTCTGAATCAACCATCTCTGTGTGAGCTGAGAGTTGCTGTTCCAGAGAGTTTGAGGGAGCGTTGTTCTCAAGCCATAGGCTGCGCTCCCTGTCAGGCGTTCACTGAGACGAACACGCCATCCAATATCACCTGCAATTCGAAGTGTTGCAGCTTTTCCGCTCTCAGCTTGGCGCCGGCCAACAGAGCCCTCGCTGACTTCTGAAAGTGCAATATCAGATTCTCCCCGTAGGAAGAGCCCATCCAGCGAAATAGATTGGGGATAATATTGGAGACTCACACCAGTTGCGAGGTTTCTCTCGACGTAGTTTCTGTTCGCAAGAGAGTCCTGCACCTCACCGATCCAGGAGAATGACAATCCATCTAGGATCAAATTCTCATGTGCAATTCGATAACGCCCAAAAAGCAGATCAGCGGGATTGATTTCTATCAACGAAAGCATGACTCCCGAGTTTTTTTTATCTGACGACGTGGTCTCTAACTTTTGAGCCAATGCCAATGAATTAAGAAGCGAAATAGATACCAGGATTGCCGTCAACACGAGCCGGCGAGAAGGTAGGGGATACTTCATCAAATACACTCCGCAGTGACTCTACTGATTGGAGTGTAGATCGTGAACTCAGAACTTTGGATCGTGAACCGTCACCGTTTGAACATCACCAGGCCGAATTCGAACAACATCCGACCAAATCAAAGCTCCGGCCTTCGACTCAATGATGAGCGCATATTGGCCTGGACTTGCACCGCAAACAGCGCGTAGATAGCGCGCTGATCGAATTTCTTTCGAACCCGTCAAAGGCAATACAGGGCAAACATCTTTTCCAGTCCAAGTGTCTCTCACACTGACAACGAGGTCTTCTACTTTTGCACCTAAGCCAAAGGGATCAACCGAGACATACAACCCACCAATTGTTTGGCCTTGCAGGCGCGGAATCTCGACATGATGAGCAGCAAGGTCGTCCCACGCATCAGCATCGAGGGCAGCAACGGACATAAGCTCGTTTCTGTCTTGGAAAATTCTACTCTTCAGACTCTCGATCTGCTTCAACATCGATTTTGTCATGAGCTTGTCGCGTGACAACATGACGCGCGACCAAGGTGCACCAGGCAAATCGGGTGCCATCCGCAACTCAACAAATTCTTGACCACCCGGAAAAAACTGCACGTCTTCAAAGTTCGGACGGATGCCCGCATAAGACGGATCGGATTGCAAAACATATCGAGCAACACGGGTCCAAACTGGAACATCATCGCCTTGCAACCAATCACGCAATCGCCTGTCACCGAAATCAGGTTGAACACCCTGGGCAGAGAGCTCTAGAACTTGCTGAGTGTCGAGTGGTTCCATCAAAGTGACACGCCGATAGATTGACTCAGCCACATCAAAAATTAAGTCGTGTTCAAAAGTGGATGGCTCAACATGAACCACAAATTGCCGCCGCGATCCGTTCATCAAAGTCACTCGAACATCTGCAAGCGAGTCATCAACGTTAAACACACAAAATCGGCCATCCGACGTCAATTCAGAGAGCGAACTGACCGGCAGACCTGATTCAGAAAAGAAATGAGCCTGATGATTTTTTCGACCCGCAGTGACTGTCACTTGACCGCCTGTCAAAGATGCCGTGGATTCACTCTCCACTCGGGCACAGAATCCACCCTGATTCATCTGCTGGACAAGCCCAAAACTTGTTGCCAAGGCATCCACATCGGAGGTCTTTTGAAGGGCAATCTCAATACTTTTCTCTCGGCCTGAAGCGGTCACAGGAATCAGGCGTCGAGTTAAGCTTCCATCAATATGCCAAACCAGAAGTTCAAAGCGAGTTCCGCGAGGGACATCGCGCAATTCAAACGCGCCTGAGGCATCTGTTTGTACTTGAAAAGAAGTTCCCGCCATGCGCAACACAACCTTGTCGGGTGCGAATCCGTCAGGAACCGTGACATGCCCCTGAATTGTGACCCGATCTGCTTCAACGGAAGCAGAATCGAGGGCAGCTGAGCGGCTTGAGGAGAGTATGTCACTCATCCCCTTAGACACTTCCTCTTGAGGAAGGCTCAATTGGGACGTGCCGGGTTGCAAGGATGCAGCGGATTGCTTCGTTGCAAGAACATTAGCACCACTGGCTGACTGAACGGGAGAGCTTTCAACCTGATTTGATGCAACGCTGCTCGGCGCTGCAGACTGTCTTACAATTTGAGTCGGTGTCACAGAATGGATTCGACCATTCACGACTGTGTAAGTTTTGAATGGATCAAGCCCGCCAAGCTCCGACTGGGAATCAACTTCTTGTCCAAGTGCGTATCCGTCTTCAGAAACAGATTCGTCGATGAGTGTCGTTTCAAGTTCGGCCAGTTTTTCATCCGTCATCGGTGTGCTGTTCGACAGGCTACCCAAGAACTGGCCTGACAACTGACCGGGGGTTTGCCGCATTGATTCCTGAACCATGCCGTGAAAAGTTCGGCTCACGCGAACAACTTCGCTGACTGGAACATCGACAGGAAATTGAATCGCACTCGAAGAATTGGATTTAAAAAGTACGTTTGATTCTTGTTCGGGCTGTTTCATTTCAAGTGAAGCTGAAAAAAGAGCTGCCTCGACGAACGCTGACCTCGCAGGAAGCTTTAAACCTTCGACAATCTCGGCAGCCTGGATCAAAACGCCCTTTTCGCCGGCAGCAGCTGAGGGGATTATGTCGCTACTTAAATCAAACTCAACAATTTTTCGTCGGGTTTCATCTGCTGGCGCAGCATGTAAGTCAATCGCCTCACTCTCTTCGCTCCAAACAGAATCTGTGACAACGCTAAAATCAGCAGCTGCAAGCAATGAGTGAGTCACCGCTGAAACCAGAATACCGCGCCAGAACCACATGGAGCGGCGCGCACGCGCACGCTGCGTGTTCGAGGTTTCAAGTATTCTCCGAGAATGGGCCACGGCTCAATCCTCACAAAGATGTCTGTACGGGGACATCGGTCATATTCTCGAGCTCTCAAGCGAAAGAAGCTACGCCTCTTTTTTCTGACTCCGTCAACCCTCTGTCAGGCAGAAACTTCCTCTAGTCGAACCTCTAGCGTTGTATCAAATGCCTTTTCAAAAGGGGACTTTTCGCAATTCAATTCATACAATTCAACCCCTGGGTCCGCGTCAACGCCCACGAAAACCGACAAAACCATCTTTCCAGCGCGAGCCGACGATAGTTTCACTCTTCGAACGCGACCAAGCCTCCCACGGTCCAGACTCACAGCTAAGCGCAAGAGTGTCGACAACTTACCAACACATGCCTGGTCGGATTTGTCCATGTTTTCCAAACAATCCTCATCGACCCGAGGAGTCCTTTTTCTGTGAAACCGAACAAGCGCAGCAACAATCTCAAGTTCACGCTGACTGAAACCCATCAAGCTACTGTTTCTGACCAGATAATGGGCATGCTTGTGAAAGCCTGAAACATTCAAAAACTTTCCGCACTCATGAAGATATGCTGCACAACGGAGCAACTCTCTCCATTGGGGAAGTCGTTCGTTGGTCTGCGTAAGTGAATCGAACAGAGCCATCGTGAGCGTCGTGATGTGAAAAGCGTGAGGTTCATCGATTCTAAGCCGCTGACCAAACTCTCGAACGCTTTGCCAACGGATGTCTTTCGAATCGCCGCGAAGCCACTGCGACTCGCGCGCGAGTGTGTCGACAAGGATTCCCTCACGCAGCGCAGTTGTAGAAAGAGTATAACTGGACACTTCTGCCAAATCGGCAAGGACTTTAAGAACCATTGCACCAGCAACAATTATATCAGCCCGCTTGGAGTCCATCCGCGGAAGCATTCTTCTTTCTTGAATGGATCGATTCCGAAAAAGCAACGCCGAAACTTCTTGTAACTCATCTCTTGATAAAACGGTTCCGTGGTAGGAGGAAGGACTTTCTCCTCCAGATATACCGATTGCGAGCGCCTTTAGTGCCTTAATTGTACCTGAAGAGCCGACCGCGAGATCGAATCCAAACCGCTTCAACTCAAGGGTCACCGGCTCGAGCCGACTCAACACATATTCCTCGAGTGAAACCAAATCTTCTTGAGTAAAAGGATCATTGCGCAAAAACTTCTGAGTCAACCGAACTGCACCGAGCTTAAGGGAGGTGGCAAACCTCACCTCATCCCACTGACAGAGAACAATTTCTGCAGAGCCACCGCCCACATCTACAATCAAACTTGATTTATCGTGGATAGGCAGGCCTGCACGCACTCCCAGAGAAACAAGTCTTGCCTCTTCCTGACCCGAAACAATCTCTACCGAAACACCGCTGCGTGCTGACAAACGGCTCGCAAACTCAACGCCATTACGAGCCTCGCGCAACGGATGAGTTGCAATGCACCTTACGATTGCCTTGTGTTTTTCGGCGACGTCCTTCATGCGCTTAAGCACGGCTGTCATCTTCACCAATGCATTTGCATCAAGCATCAACCTGTCATCGATATCGGCAGCCAGACGAGTCTGCTCCTTCAGATTTTCGATCACTTGAAACCCGCCAGCTGCATTGATTTCTACAACAAGCATATGCGTGCTATTTGAACCAACATCAATTGCTGCAATTCGCCCAATTCTTCCTGTTTTGGACTTGATTTCGAACAAACTCATTTAGAAACTCGCAATCGCGGAATGTCATCTTGGCCAGCGTCTTCGCGTTGAGAGGATGACTCTAGCTGACGAAGTGCGTCGCGGAGTCGGTTTGGCTGTGCCTTCTCAGTGCGAGCTAGCTCTATCAGGCGCTCCTGAGAGCGAAAGGCCTTTTGGCGAATAATCTGCGTCTGACTGTAGCTCCCATCACTCTTCATAACGTGTGCTTTTACATTATCTCGCAGGCTCGCGGAGAGAATTTCGATGACCTTTGCTTTCAAAGGCTCGGCTTCAACTGGCCAGACAATTTCAACTCTCCTATCCATGTTCCTCGGCATAAAATCGCAGCTGCCAAGAAATATCTTTGGGTTTGTTCGATTTCTAAAGTAGAAAATTCGAGAGTGCTCCAGAAATTTGTCGATAACGGAAATCACGCGAATATTTTCGGAAACTCCTCGAACACCGGGACGAAGTATACATACCCCTCGAACGACCAAGTCAATTTTAACGCCCACTCTACTCGCTGCGTAGAGAGCCTGAATGAGTTTAAGATCAGTCAATGAATTCATTTTGAGAACAACATGACCATGGCCTTGTTCACGATGACAAGCCATTTCATCTTCCAGAAGCTTGAAAAAAAACTCGCGTATTCCAAAGGGAGCAACCTGAATCGACTCAAATTCTGGACCACCGTTGAGTTTTGATGGCTTTGTTTCCGAGCTTAAAAGATTAAAACCCGTGAGGAGATTAAAAAGCTTGGCCAAATCACTCGTCAAAACCTCGTTTGCAGTGAGCATGCCCAGGTCTGTGTATAACCTGGCTGTACTACTATTGTAATTACCTGTTGAAATATGGGCATATCTCTGAAGGTGATTGCCCTCTCTGCGAACAACAAGAGCACACTTCGCGTGAGTCTTTAATCCAACGAATCCAAAAACAACATGTGCTCCGGCACGCTCGAGACGACGCGCCCAGGCAATATTGTTGTGTTCATCGAAGCGAGCTTTTAATTCAACGACAGCAGTCACCTGCTTTCCCTTTTCCGCTGCACGAACCAACGCCTCAATGACAGGCGAGTCGCCGCCAATTCGATAGAGCGTCTGTTTTATTGCAAGTACATTTGGATCATCTGCAGCGCGTCCTAGAAACTCCAGAACGCTTGAAAAGCTTTCGTAGGGATGATGCAGAAGAATGTCGCGCTCTCTGATGACATCAAATATTTCGCGATCATCGCTCAAGCGAGAATTTATCTTTGGATTGAATACGCTATCTCGAAGAGAGGCCTTCAACTCAAGCTTACTCAGGAACATCAAATCACGGAGATTGAGAAAACTTGAGCTCTCGTACACATCACCGATTTCGAGCTCAAGCTGCCCTCGCAAACGAGATCGCAAACGCTCAGGCATATCCTTTTCAACTTCCATTCTTACGACAAATCTTTGTGCCCTGTCCTTAAGCTCAAGCTCAATCGACTTCATCAAATCTTTCACTTCGCCTTCGAGCAATTGATAATCAAGATTACGAGTCACTCGGAAGACATAGGCGTCGTCAACTTCGGTCCAAGGAAACAATTTTTCCAGATGCCGCTTAATTAGATCTTCAATCACCACGAAGCGATGTTCACGGCCACGTGACGGTATGGCAACGAACCTCGCGAGTTTCGGCGGCACTTCTACAAACGCCATCAGTGGCTCGCCGCTGTCACCTTTTTCTTTGAAACAAACAGCAAGATAGAGCGACAAATTCGACAAATATGGAAATGGGTGAGCTTGATCTACTGCGAGTGGAGTGAGAATCGGAAAAATCTGATTCTCAAAAAAATCATCCAGTGCTTCAAGCTCTTGCCTGCTCAATCCAACAACTGAAAGTATTGATAATCCCTCTGCCCCCAGACTCGGAATGAGGCCCGCTTGAAACGTTGCCGACACGCGCCGCAGCTGCCTGCGAATGAAAAGAGAAACCTCGTCAAGCGTCTCTTCAGGATCGGTTTCTCCTGGTGTCTTTGCTGTCACAGACACACCAGACTCCTGGTTTTCAAGAAGTTTGAATAAACCAGACAACCGCACCATGAAAAATTCATCAAGATTTGAACTAAAAATAGAGAGAAATTTGAGTCGCTCGAGGAGTGGAGTATTTCGGTTTTCGGCCTCTTTGAGAACGCGATCATTGAATGCGAGCCAGGCAAGTTCGCGATTGAGATACAAGTCAGGATCATCCAAACGACGCGCGACTGTTTTGGTTCGATTATTTATTGCGACCCGCTTTGCTCGTGACGCCATGACTCTCTCTCCTCGGTGCATGAAGACACCTTGAATTCGAGCGTAAAGCACCAAGAATATGGGCGATCAGATGAATTTTACCGGGTCAGAGATCCAACTGGGCAGTCTTATCCCGGTTGCCAACGGCCCTCGGTATATAGGCGATCAGTTGGACGTTCGGGTGCAGCTCTTTTTTCAGAGAAACTTTCAACCAGGCAAGAGATGCCTTGCGATATGGCTTCACAACCAAACCAACATCCGGAGTCAAAAAGGAAATCAGGCGTTCAATATTTGGATTGTGGCCAAAAATCCAAACCGCAGTGTTTTTCTCAGCAGGACGATTTGCAACCTCAGCGCAGACAAGACGCCAGGCAGATTCTACAGAGCCTTCCGGAGAGAAGGAGATGTCGCGAATAACACTGACAACCTGGCCCTCAAGAACCCTCTCGAGAGTTTGCTCAGCTCGCTCAAAACCACTCGTGAAAACAAGATTTGGGAGCGGGAGGTTCAACATCCGCCGCACACGACCCACTCCGGAGGCATCTCGCTCACCGCGAGGTGTCAACTGTCGCTCACTATCAGACGTCACATACGAGGAATCTACGGCCTCGGCATGTCGCACTATAATCAAGTCAAAATCTGTCATGTACTCAGACCCCAAAAAAAAGTCTCGCCTGATCTACATCATTTTGAATCTGTGACTTGAGATGTTCAAGGCCTGAGAATTTCATTTCCGTACGGATGAACTTTCTCACGGAAAAACTTATGTCGCATCCGTATAAATCGCCGGAATAGTCAAGAATATGGGCTTCAATCTGAAGCTTTAAACCCGCAGCAATTGTGGGGCGAACTCCACAATTCATAACACCAGGCCTGCTATGAAGTTCGCCGGGAAGATGCACCTCAACAGCATAAACTCCATAAGGGGGAATCAAGCAGTTCTGATCCTTAATACCAAGATTAGCAGTCGGAAAACCGATCAGGCGGCCCCGTTGATCTCCCTGAACAACAATTCCGCTCAGGCGAAAATCTCGTCCCAATAGTCTCTCGGCACCGGAGAAATCTTTCGCAAGAATCGCCGCACGTATTCTACTCGAAGAGACCGGCGAACCCTCAACAATTAAGGGCGTCGACTGTCGAGCCTCAAAGCCAAATCGACGCGCCGACTCTTCGAAATGCGACCAATTTCCGCGCCGACTCGAACCATAGCAAAAATCAAATCCAATAACGGCAGAGAAGATATTGAACTTTTTGAGAAGATAATCA
>CAIZJW010000289.1 GCA_903933385.1 uncultured Silvanigrella sp.
ATGCCTGCCGCGACAGAAATATTCTGGGCATCCAAAGCGATCTCATTGGTGCAGCAGGCTTAGGATTGCGAAATATCCTGTGCGTCACAGGCGATCCTCCAAAGCTTGGCCCCTACCCTACAGCCACTGCTGTTTTCGATATTGATGCAATCGGTTTGGTGAACATGGCCTCGCGCTTGAATTCCGGATTCGACCTCGGCGGAACATCCATTGGTCGTGCCACTGGATTTTCGATCGGTGTTGGCGCCAATCCAGTGGCTCCCGATCTCCGTAAAGAATTTGAACGATTCCGTTACAAGGTTGAGGCAGGTGCTCAATGGGCTATTACACAGCCAGTGTTTGACTCGGAGAGTCTGCTGAGATTTCTCGATTTCTCATCTCAGTTCAACATTCCCATCATCGCTGGCATCTGGCCACTGATGAGTTTGCGCAACGCAGAATTCATGGCCAATGAAGTTCCTGGAGTTTATGTTCCTCCCTCGGTGCTCGAGCGCATGCGTGCGTGCAATACAACCGAAGATCAGCGCAAACAGGGCTTGGAAATAGCGCACGAATTGATTTCTGAGATCAAGAAAAATGTTCAGGGTTTGCAGATCTCGGCACCGCTCGGCCAAGTTGAACTCGCTCTTGCTTTGCTGTGAGGATAAACAAAATGACTCAGCAACGACCTCGCGTCAGATTTGTCTTGGATGATCTCGATGTTGATGTTCCTTTGGGAACTCGTTTGATTGAAGTGGTCGATGTTGCGGGCGCAGATGTGACCTTTGGTTGTCGCAATGGAACCTGTGGCACATGTCGGGTGCGAATTGTTGAGGGTATGAACAACCTCTCGAAACCTACTCCCGAGGAACGCGATTTTCTCGCAGCACTCGAAGCGAGGCCGGATGAGCGCTTGGGATGCCAATTCAGTATTCACGGCGACGTTTCCATTGATTACATAGGAAGTTGAAAAACATGAAGAACCTGTCCTTAACCCAGGCAATGCTGGAGCGGGTTGTGCTTCTCGATGGCGCGATGGGAACGCAAATTTTCGCGCACCGACCGACGATTGACGACTATGGTGGCGCACAATTTGATGGCTGCGTTGAGCTGCTCAATGAACGTCGGAGTGAATGGATTCAATCGATTCACGAGAGCTATTTTAATGCTGGCGCCGACGCTGTTGAAACAAATACTTTTGGTTGCAATGCTGTTGTGTTGTCAGAATTCGGACTTGAACATCGTGCATTCGAATTGAATGTTCAAGCTGCTAAGATCGCGCGTGACGTGGCTGAGAGCTTCAGTGAAAAGAAATGGGTTGTGGGGAGCGTTGGCCCCGGCACGAAGCTCCTGACGCTTTTGCACGTTGATTATAACACGCTCTATAATAGCTATCTTGATCAAATGAGAGGTCTGATAGCAGGCGGCGCAGACGCAATTCTCATCGAAACCGCGCAGGATTTGGGTCAGATCAAAGTCGCTGTGCGCGCTGCAAAAAACGCGATGAGAATCCAACAGAGAAAAATTCCTATTTGGGTTCAGATGACAATCGAAACCAATGGAACAATGCTCATTGGTTCCGACGTTCAAGCCGCGCTTGCTGCAATAGAAATGCTGGGTGTTGATGTCATTGGCATGAACTGCGCAACCGGGCCGGATGAAATGCGTCCACATTTGGCCTATCTTTGCGAAGCATCACCCATGAGTGTGAGCTGTCTTCCCAATGCTGGCTTGCCTGAAAACAGAAACGGGGAAACATACTATCCTTTAGGTCCTGCTGCTTTTGCCGAGCGCATCAAAGGAATCAGTAAAGATTTTGGTTTGAATATTTTAGGTGGTTGTTGCGGAACGACACCTGAACATATTAGGGCGCTTGCCGAGATTCGCGGTAGCCTCAACGTGCCCGTGCGTCCAGGGCGATATGAGCGTTCTGTCAGTTCACTTTATAATTCCGTGTCGCTCACTCTCGAGCCGCGTCCGCTTTATGTGGGCGAACGAACAAACGCAAATGGATCAAAGGCATTTAGGGATGCTTTGGCAAAAGATGATTTCGAAGCAATGGTCGAAATCGCCAAAGAGCAAGCCAAAGAAGGCGCACATATTCTTGATGTTTGCGTGGCTTACGTTTCGCGCAATGAGACGCGCGATATGGTCGAATTTCTCAAGAGGCTTGTGACTCAGGTCAACATCCCTCTCATGATTGATTCAACCGAGGTTCCGGTTATTGAAGCGGCTCTCCAGCACGCACCTGGAAAATGCATTGTCAATTCGATCAATTTCGAAGACGGCGATGAGAAACCAAGACGCATTCTCGATTTGTGCCGTGAGTATGGTGCAGCAGTGGTTGCGCTCACCATCGACGAACAGGGTATGGCCAAAACCTGTGAAGAAAAAATGCGAATC
>CAIZJW010000290.1 GCA_903933385.1 uncultured Silvanigrella sp.
GCCAAGCCCAAGCTCAGGGCCAGGCTCAGGTGAAGGGCAAAGATATTCCTGTTTCACAAGGCCAGGCACAGGTGAAGGGCAAGGATATTCCTGTTTCACAAGGCCAGGCACAGGTGAAGGGCAAGGATATTCCTGTTTCACAAGGCCAGGCACAAGTGAAAGCGAAGGATCTCCCTGTGTCGCAGGGCAAGTTGATGCCTTCTCAGCAGCAGCAAATTCAGACAAAAGGCAAGCTGATCCCGAATCAGCAAGGCCAATCTTCGAGCATGATCGCTCGTAGCGACCTCGATATTCGTAGGTTCGTCGATTACACAAATGCTCTGACAGATGATGAAGTTCGTCTTGTCCGGGAAAATTTCGACGAGCAGTTTTTGCGCGACCTGAGCCTTCAAATGCGTTACATGTGTAACGAATGAAGATGCAAAAGAGGTGAGATGACCTCTGGCTTGACTCCAAGATGCGAGCCTGTTACTGGGATCCCTCTTGGAGTCAAGCCCATATAGCTCAGTGGTAGAGCACTTCCTTGGTAAGGAAGAGGTCGCCGGTTCAAGCCCGGCTATGGGCTCCATCCCTCCCCCGCACCCCCAAGCAAAACTTTAAAATTTCTAATTGTTGGATTTTTTAATTCCTGGCTTGAGCTATAGAAATCCGTTTTTGTTGGATTTTTATTCTCTTCATTAATTTTTAAAAAAAAAATCTCAAGTTTGGCACCTCTCGGTACGAATATTTTGCAGTGCGTGTCCAGCATGGAGGGACACCAGTTCTTGGAGGGACGAGTTGTGAAACGCAGAATTGAGCAGCAGGGACCTGGGAGGTCTATGTTTTCCGCTGCAAATGCGACGCGAATTGCAGCATCAACGCTCGTTTGTTTGGGCCTGATGGGATGTGAATTCGGTTCTTCTTCCAAAAAGGTTTCGTCGCGCTATGGCGAGGCGACGCAGGGAAGTTCAGGCGTTCCTGCTGTCTACGATACAGAGCGCGCGCTACCACGCTGTGACTCGTCGCAAAACAGACGTCTCGTCTATATCATATCGGAAGCAGGTTTTAGGTACTGCGTGCGAGACAAATGGGAATCTGCGACGAGTATCGATCCGGATGCTATTGCACTTGCAGCGCGTAAAATTACACCAGACAAAGGCCCAGAAGGCCCTCAAGGACCAGAAGGTCCGATTGGCCCACAGGGACCTTCTGGTCCTTCGGGCGATCGCGGTCCATCGGGCTCTCAGGGTTCGGCTGGACCAGCAGCTCTTGTCAAGACTTCGCCTGAACCCCCTGGTTCAAATTGTGCGGCTGGCGGACAAAAGTTTGAGTCTGGCGTGGACGATGGCCGAGGTGGAGCGGTTGCCAACAATGCGACTTTGGAATCGGCAGAAGTCGTAAACACAGCATACACATGCAATGCGGTTTCTTCTGGACTCAAAGTCTATAAAAGTGCGGACAACCCACTGGGTGCGTTGATAAGTTATGTGACATTTCCCTACACTGGGCCATCACAAACAGCGAACTCGTTGGCAAGTGGTTTATACATTCGCTCGTTGAATGAGGATAAATTTGCGATTTTTCAAGTTGCAAATTCTCTCGCTCTTCCGGGTGGTGACGCCGTGAGCGAGAGCAACCAGCAGTTGGGTTTGGTCACGGGCAATATGATCGGTTGCGCTGTTCCTCTGTTTGTGAACAACAACTGTTCTGGCCAAGCGTATATGAATCCGTGCACGTCTCAGCAGGCAACTGCCATCAATAGTACGTTGATGCATTTTAGCTTCAATTCGAAGTTTTTTTATCGCTTCGAAAACACAGGGCTTGATTATGCATTTACGTCGAATTTGATGGAGTCTGTGCTTGTGTCGAGTTATTTGTCACCCGCGGGCGCATGCCGTGCAATGACACTGACAACACAAGCCCGGCGAATTAAAGTCGAGCCTAATGTTTTTCCTGACTATATAAACCCACCAGGAACGATGCAGACAAGTTGGTTTGTCGCACCCTAATTGCAAAAATTCGAACAGAAAATATTGCAAAACAAAATGACCAAGAAGAGCGGAGGCGAATACTTCCGCTCTTCTTCTTCTAGATCATTTTTTTTCGATCAGACCTTCTCAGACGAAGGTCGTAGAAAATTTTAAGCACATTCAAACCTGACATTTTTTTGCGCAGTGAAAAAACTCTGGTCACAGGATGCACTCTGTGCTTTGTTTCCAAGAAGGTTTCACTATACGATGATTTTTCATTGATCTCCGGATGTTGGAGAGGTCGCGCTGCGATCCCTCACGGCTTTCATTCGTGGCCAGAGACTTGCTGGCAGTTTGAAGGTTCCATGAATCCAATTGAGGTGGTCAGGCTTCACGAAGAGGTGGCATCCATGAAATCAGTTCGCGTTCGCAATGCTCTTGTTGCCCTGAGTGCTTTGGTTGGAGTTGCCTTATCTTCATCAATGGTATCGTGTGGAAAAGCTTCTGCGCCTGAATCAGATCTTCAAGCGATGTTCGACCTTCCAGCAGTCGACTTCAAAACCTGGTGCGGAGAATACAAACTTCAGAGCTGCGGAGTTCAACCAGATGAGCGTATTCCTGCAGATCAATGGCAGGCTGGCGTAGATGTCTTTGCTGAGCTCATGGAAAGTTTAACAACCATCAAGCTAAGCCGAGCAGATTTTGATAGAAAAACAGTGCAGAATTTGTTCTCGATTTTTGGCGCAAATTCAACCCTTTCATTTGTGAGTAAAATTCCTTGGCAGAATCTTGCAAAAGAAGACAATGCCTTGGTTCTCAGAAATAGCTCTGCAAATGCGGTTGCGAATTTTAATGGTTTGCGTTTGATTGGTTCACAATCTGTTGTTGCAAAGTTTGTGGGCAAACAAATTATTTCTATCCGCGGATTACAAATTGCCGATGCTTTGGGTGGTCAGTTGAGCACCGTCACGTTTCTCGATCTTTCGCGGCCAAGCCGAATTACAATTGTGACAAACAATGAAAGAATTACAGATATTCCTGTTCAGTTTTTTCAGGTTCCAGGATTCCAGCAGCCTCCCACGCTCACACCCTCAGCTGCTTTTAATGCAATAGCAAACGTCGTTCTTGAGCCAGGTTTCGATTGGAGAAATAATCTGCATATTCTGCTCAAAGGCAAAAACATAAGGAACATTTATTCGAGAATTAGTTCATTTGTTCCTGCTGGTCCTGCTGATGAAACAACCCGCAAGATAATCGAAAGAACTGATACATTCATGGTTGGTGGCGCATCATCCAACATTCTGCTTTCAATGCAAATGAATAAACCTCTCAAATGCACTACAAAAATAACCAATGTTCCAATTCTGGGGAGTGTGAGTTTCGATATTGATTTTATGGCAGGATTTGGGTTGTCGAATTTGGTGCGCGTTAAGGCCGATGGAGTCAAAACAAACATGTATGGAGTTTCAACGTCTATTGGCAAAGTTGAATCCATTGAGGTGGACGCGCAGCAACTCAATATGAAAGTTGGAATGGTCACTGTTCCAATTGAATTTAAATCTTCCGCTCCAGGAGGACGTGGTCCTCGGGTGGATGAAGTGGTTTGCAATTGAATTCAAATGGGAATCGTTTTCTAGAGACCGTCGAGCAAGCGAAGAACTTCCTTGCCAGTCTCCGACTGAGCAAATTGTGAATTACCTTTTGGCATGAGGCCGCGAGTGATTTGCTCCTCAATTGAATTGTACGGATCGTTTAGATTATTCTTCTTTAAATAGCTGATGACTTCTTCTCTTTTGAAAACCCAATCATGGCACCGTCCACAATGTACGGCCAAAGAAATAGACAATTCTTTCGGTTCGAATGGGGGAATGGGAGGGGGCGGAAGCGTGTAAATGAATTCAGGCAAACTGGGAATGTTCGGGTCTGTGGACACTATTTTCTGGTTCAAAACGGCATTTCCCGAGCCTTCTTCGCTGTCAGTTTCTGCGACTCCATTTCCCTGGCCGTCTGTGTTCTGCGAGAGTCCCGTCTTTTGTTTCAGAGATGAGATCCGAACTCGCTTGGCTTCTTCAACCGGTGGATTACTGCAGGCAGACAATCCAAACAGCTGAAGTGCGATGAGCCCGATGAGCGATTTGGCAGCAGAACGCAAACTCATCACTCCCCCCAATTATGGTGATTTCGGCAATATAAGCCCTCGCCTTGAGCAAGGCTCAATTTTTGCATTTAAGCTCCCGAAAAGGGGGGCTATTATGATTTTTGAAGACAGACTTCAGGCAGCCCAGCTTCTTCTTTCGCAATTAGAAAAATACAAAAAGGTTGGCGCCGTTGTTCTAGCCATTCCGCGAGGAGCGGTGCCTATGGGAGCGTTTTTAGCAGAGGGGCTTAACGGTTCGTTGAATTTGGTTCCCGTGCGCAAGGTGTGCTCGCCTTTAGCCCCTGAATTTGCGCTCGGTGCCGCTGACATTGAAGGAAACTTTTATCCAGATGAAAACGTCCTTGAGTTGCCGCAGGAGCAGCTTCGAAATTGGTTTAAGAAAAGTCTCGAAACTTTGCGCCATCGAGATTTTCGCTGGCGTCAGATGTTACCTCGTCAGCCACTGAAAGACCGCTTTGTGATCATCGTTGACGATGGTGTTGCAACGGGTGCGACCATGCGTGCCGCCTTGATGTGGGCGCGGCGCAAAGAGCCCAGGCATATCGTTGTTGCTGTTCCCGTCTCTTCACGGGAGGGTGCAGGAATCATGTATCGATTGGCAGATGAAGTTATTTGCCTTGAAACGCCATCTTCATTTTCATCTGTGAGCGAATTTTACCTGCACTTTGAGGAGGTAACGGATGATGGGGTGTGCTCAATTCTTAGCTCTTTACAAAAGAATGCATCGCCATCTGAAATTTCATCAGAACACTAGAGATTGACCACGGGGCCAAAAAAAACACTTGGCAAGTGGTGTATCTGTCGTTACCTCTCGACAAGCATCTGTCTTTTTTAAGGAGGGCGTTGATGCTTTTTAGAACACTGTCGATGCTTATCTCTCTGACCGTAACGGCAGCCTTTTTTGGGTGGGTAAAGTCATCCTCGAAATCACCTGAGACAACCCGGTTAGATGAAGCTCTGAGCCTGAGTTCACTTATGCCAAGCAAGAAACCTCGCGTTGTGCGCCGACACATTGCCGAGACCGCTCCTTAGTCATTGGGGCAAGTCAGAAAACACAAGAATAAATCTCCATTTTTGGACGCTAGAGAGAAACCTTTCTTGCGTCCAAAAATTTTTTTTTGATATTTGCGCGGCAAGAGTGAATTGTCGGGTTGGACGTAAAAGCACAAAAAGGAGCTCCATCCATGAATTCAGCTCTTCCAGGATATGCAAAGGCAACGATATCAATTCTAATCTCGGCCGGCGTCCTACCGGGGGCGATGGCATCGCAGGACGTATCATCAACTCTGAATTTGTTCTTAAGGGCCGCACAGAGCAATTCAGGGCAAAGAATGAGCGACTCTGACTGCTCAGAACTGCGGGCCATTGCCGAGAACCGTGATGCGAATTTTTCGCGTTTTAAGAAGGAAGCCGAAAGTTTCTTGCAGGTCAGATGTGGAAATGAAAGAAGGGGTTCCCTTGACTATGAAGACCCAGTGCCACCGCAATCAACAAGCTCTGACCTTCAAGATACAGTGTGGGATGGCACTGCGCTCTGCCAAACCGCCGATGAACGAGTTCTCCACTGTGAACATCGTGGAGAAAATGGGCGCGGGATGTTTGTTTATGCTGGACAATCATCACTTGAAAACAGTCCCTCTCTCGTATGTGCACACTTTGAAGCAACGTATCGCAGTCCATTTGAACTTGAACAGCAAGTGGCAGCGCGTTGTGTTGTGACAGAATTCGACTGGAGGTATGAGGCACAACGATCTGATGCCTTGGGAATTAAAAACTGGCTTGCATCAAAAGTGAATCATTCACCACTTCAAATTCCAGATGCCCTCAAAAAACAATGTGCGGCAGTTTTTCCAGATGCTCTCTACTGCACCCCAACATTGATTGTTTTTCCTGAGTCCGATTCAACTCGCGTGGGAGTCTGTCAGCTCAAGACCTATGATCGTGTTTTTGGGCTCGGAGCCTTGCTACGCATTGGAAGTTGGAACAGCCGCTGGGAATGCGAGTCGAAGTCTACGCTTTTACCAGATAAAGATGACCGGTTGAGTGTTGATGAAAGAAGCTGCGTTCCCGATCACCTTGGCCGACAAATGACTCCTTTTTGTCGGTTTCCATATATGCCTGTCGCACGCAAGCCACTGAGGACTTACATCGAGACAAGATAAGCTACGACTTAAGGCTGAGGTGTTTGCACAGAGTTTATGAGGCGCATGCTTTTTGCAAGGCTTAAAAAGGTTCTGATGTAGCCTTTTGCCTGAGGCATTGATTCTGCGCCCTCTTTGTCGAGCGTCTTGGTCATTCGCACGTGTGCTTCCTCAAGGTGATAAAATGGCACCTTGGGAAAGGCATGGTGAATTGAATGGAAATTGAGTCCATTGAAGAGCCAACTCATCGCCGCATTTGTTTCAATGTTTCTGCATGCATGAAGCTGAGTGGAAAAATAATTCGCGCGCTTGCCTGCAAGGCCATAATGCTCGATGTGCGCTCTGAATTGCAGCAAGCCACCGCCGATGCGTTCTACAATGATGTACAGAATCACAGCCTTTGTCAGTTCTCCGTGCGCAGCAGCGAGGCCGTAAAGAAGCCCGTTGACCGCGCCAATACCCAGAATGTCGAAAAAGAGCTCGCGACGGAGAGCTTTCGACTGCTTCATAAATCTTCCTGATCGGAGCAGATGACCAATGATCATTCCAATTCCGCCACCGACAAAAACTGCGAGCCACAGTTGGTTGCGAATCAAGAACTTTCTGAGTGCGCTTGCCGATTCATACTCTTCATTTGTGTAAGTGACGCGCTCGGGATCGCGCATATCGACGCCATTCATTTTGTGGTGAAGTTTATGAAGTTCCGAATAAACGCCGTGTGGCCAAAGAACGCCCCAAGTAGCAACGCGGGCCGACACTTCATCGAACCAGGACATTCCAGTCAGTGTGTGATGTATTGCATCGTGGGTCGTTACACCTACGGCAGCAAAAAAGATTCCTGCCAACACAGCCCCTATGTAAAACATCGAGCTGTCGAGGCCATAATTGAATGCAATGGCCAATGAAACAAACATCAAACTCATTGCGGACAAGTATCTCCAAAGACCCGGCCCAGGACGAGTGATTTGAAGATCAGCGATTGTTCTATTAAGAACCTGGCCAGGCAGATCCGCGACTCGGCTTTCGCTGTTCATTTTAGCTGCTGTCATAGATTCTTTTTCCTTCACACAAACCTCACAGTCGTGTTTTGCAGCAGCGTAGCAGCCAAAATTCGCAGCTTGCAATGGTTTTCTGTCGAAGCTTTGGCAAGAGCAAATAATTGCATTTGTTTCGGGCACTTCTAGGGGTTCGTTGATCTAATTTTCGAACGAAAGAGACCAGCTGGCATCGATACCCCATTGAGAGGTTTGGCGGGTATCTTTGGCGATCCATACGAAACGGTAAAAGGGTTCAAGGATAAGTTTGCCCCCTTCAATCGGTAGGCCCAACCCAAGGTTCAGGATGCCCATGGGGAGCCATTCAATCATCGGGAAATCCGTTGACTTAGACGTGATTTGGGAACTCGTATCGAGCGTCAATTTTCGCCTCAAAACTCCCGCTTGAAGCGAGATCGAAGGCACCATCAAACCCTCGTAGAGAATTCCAAGCTCAAACCCGCCCCGAAAACTTTGTTCACGAATTTTTATAGACTGCGGCGCTTCCTCGTCGGGAATATGCTCGTAACCTAATCGAACACCTGACCGAAGAAACAGATTATTAGCAGGCAATTTTAGATACGACTGTGCAAAGACCTCGTAATGATGAATACGTGAAGTCACGCCGCCACCATCATTACGATTGGATGCCGCAAATGCAGCGCCGAGGCTGATAAGGTTCATCAAGGGATCAAGATTCACAGACAATTCGGGCCTCCTGCGAGAAGCCATAGTTTCCAAAAAGATTTCTTAAATTTTCGCATAGATTTTTCTTCTCTTCGCCTGCAGAAAAGGATTGCAAGAATGCAGCGAGAAAAGCACTCGTGATTGCGCCATCATAAGAGAGTGAAAGCTTTGATCTGCGAATGCAAGTAGCTGCTTCTTTGCTTGGCATCGGCAAGATATCTTTAGCCGGAGACGCGCGAAGATTTTCACGACTTTTTTCAAGTGCAGTATAGACCCTGCGGCTGAAAGCCATCAAATCGCTCCGATTCTTGTAAGATTGAGCCACACCGTACAAAGCGCGCGCAAAGAGTGTTCCGATACAGTAGAACCGACCCGAGCACACTATGTCATTAGTGAGCTGGGAAAAAACAAAAGCAGGTCCGGTGAGAGATCTGCTTTCCGATGAAAATCTAGGAAGTGAATCGGTAAAGACATTCGTGGAAGAAGTCACAATATAGCTGTTAAAGTCGGAAAATCCTTCGTTGATACCGGAAATTGCGTACTCATTACTCCATCGTCCGGAAAAGAATTTATCTGCCATGCGAGCATTTATTTCCTCCTCTGATGTCCTGCAAATTTCCGCACTGTTGGCGTTGAAGGAGTTCTTGAACAGTGCGTGTCCAAATTCATGCGATATGACTTTAATGTTTGCAGAGAAAGGAATTGACTCGAGTTCAGAGCGCCTAAAAAGATAGAAATCGTTGCTCTCCGGATTGAATGCTGCGTTCAATTTTGGAGTGAGAAACGCACTTTCATTTTCAACTTTTTCTGTCAGTGATGGCTCGAAATAAATTCTGTACGGACCATTAATATTTTTTTTCAATTCGTTGGGATCAATTCCTGTAGACTCTTGCAGCACAGCGAGAGTTTGCTCAAAAGCGAAGTAGCTTGAGAGCGCAAGTAAGGTGCTGGTGTCCCGGGGAACGATTACACCATTCTTTGTTGTGTAACGTAAATTTGCACGCACAGGCGAAGAATTGCTACTTGCATCAATCAAAGAGCCAATATTTGAATTGATCTTGATGAGCCCGCCTAGCGTCATCGAAAAAAATGATCCCTCAAGTGTGTCGAGATTCTCGAGTGTCGCGAGTTCTTGTTCGGCAACAACCCATGATTCTCCTGAGGTTGTGGATGAAGGGACAAATTTTAGAATCTCGGCACGATATGGCTTATTGACTTTTGACTGCTCGCCATCACATGAAGTGAGCAGTGTAGATGAAAAACAAGCGGACAAGAGGAGCGTTTTAAAGTGGCAATTAAATTTCACTGCGGCTCCTTCAGGGCTTGGTTCTCATCGCTGACTTGTTGAATACTACTCGTGTCTAAAACGTAATTGAATCCAAGATACGGATACACAGGGATCGTTCCTGTGGGCAGCGAAACAACTCCGATTGTCCAAAGCCACGCGCGAGAGCTTCGCCAATTTAAAAAGCCTCTGTAGCTAGGGTCGAATGTTTTTTTTCCAAGGCAAGGGGAATTTACTTCAAGCCGAAGACCAGGATTCGTGGAGACCCTTTTTGAGAAGGGGCAAACGGCCGCGAGAAGTTCTGTTTCAAAGTTTTCGAAAATATGCTGCCGCCACCATGCAGCAAATGCAACCTGATGCTCCTCGTCGTCTTGTTGTTCAGCGCTTCCGAATTTTCCGCTTGAAGCGTTCATGTTCGCTAAAATTGCCGAGGTTCCAATTTGATGACTTCCCAGATGCTTTGATGTGTTTAGCGTGCCTGCCAAAACGCGAACTCTCTTAGTTTGTTTCTGTCCTTCTAAAGAGGACGGAAGAGACGCGTTGGCACCGAGAAAGTGCGCTGTCAGGGTGCTCTCCCATCCGTGAGTTGTGAAGATTCGATATCTGGTTTTTAGTAATAAGACGGGTGAGCCGCTGCTCTCGCGAGAGGAAAGATAGAGTGCGGTTGTCAAAGGTGTGATCGCATTGAGGCCAACAGTGAACCTATCAGTGACGCCATAGTCAATCGCAAATGTAGGGATTTCGAGAGTAAAATTCTTGTTTTGCACAACCTCGGTATCGAAAAATCCTGGTAAACCATGCGATGGGGTTCGGTTGTTCGAAACCTCTTCATTCACAGATTTTCCTCGTTGCGCATGTGCGATTTTGCTCTTCGCACAGAACAGCGCTGCAATCAGCAGAGCGTTCAAAAGTCGACATTTTTGGAGTGATAATGTTTCACTGCGCATTTTGTTCTTTTCCACTCAATTTGCCCCGCAAAAATTGCGTCATTGTCCCTGATAAGTTTTGCCAAGCAAGATGACCTAAACTCACTCTGTCGATCATCAGATGATGATACCTAGGACGCAGTTCAGATTTTTCATTCGAGACCCATTGAACCGCCCATGTTCGTTGTTGCAAAGATACAATTTCTTCAGCGAGTTGTTGGCTGTCAACGAGTTCATCTTTGGCAGAGAGAACTACCAGAGTTGGTATTTTTGATGTATTTTTCCACCTGGAACCGTACCATTCATCATGCAATTGAAACAGTGCTTTATATGATTTGAGTGACGTCCAAGGTCGTGCACGGTAATCTGGATGGTTAACACTTGGCAGACTGCCAAATGGAAGCCAGGAAAGTGCGCGGATTGCGTTGACGCTGAAGCGGAAGGTGATCGCTGGAGAAAAAAGAATCATTTTTGTGGGCAACTGCAGGCCTTTGTCGGTGTCAAAGGATGTCAAGGCCGTCAGTGCTCCAAGCGAATATCCGACAAAAACTCTTTGCTGTTTCTCTCCTGAGCATTCCGAGGTTGCTTCTTTCCACTGCGACATGAAGTCTGTTTTCCATTGTTCAGATGAAATGACCTCATTTGGTAGATGTTTTTTGTCGTGGCCGGTGAGTCGTCCGATAAGTGTCTTGAAGTTATTGGCGTCGAGAAGTGCGGCAATGTCACTCATCCTCTCGGGATTCGTGTTGAGGCCGTGCATGATGAGTGCGCACGCGTTTTCGCGCATCGGTATTTCTTGCGCAAGTGCTGCGTTGTTCAACAGTGTCATTGCTGAGCTCCCAGGCACAATGGCCATTCAATCCTTTTTGCTCTGTCGCATTATAAATTCATTCTGAGGAATCTATCATTTCACGACTGCTTGCAGAGCGAGGCGTGATGATTTTTTTATTTCCGACTCACGAATTCTCTGGGTTTTTCCGATCTTTCATATAGGAAAGGCGGTTTTTGTGCAGTGATGGAGAGGTTGGAATATGAATGCGCTTGAAATTATTGCAGAAAACAAAATCAGAGAGGCTCTGGACAATGGCGAGCTCGACAACTTGTCGTTGAGCGGACAGCCGCTTGATCTGGATGACGGCCAGTTCGTGCCACTTCATTTGCGGCTGTCGCAAAAGATTCTCAGGAACGCTGGCTATCTCCCACCTGTGCTGCAGTTAAAAAAGGAAATTCTGCAGCTTTCAGAGCGCCTTGCCGAAGCAACCGACGAATGCGCGCGAGATAGCATCAAGCGTCGCTTGTTTGAGAAGAAGTTGCGCCACGATGTCTTGATGGACAGTGAGCGCTCAGCCTCTTAGCGTTTTGCTACTTGCCTAAGTTTCGAAATATTCAAAATAAAAAAATTGTTTTTAAAGAAATACAGATCGAGGTCCGAAAAGCAGAGAAATCTTTTGCTTCGTGCTTTTATCTGGGAGGTTTTGCGCAATGAAAATGCGTAGCCTGTTTTCTATGGCAGTGATGTTGAGTGCCGTGGGTTGCATGAACGGCGAAGACGCGACGACTTCGAGTTTGGGTACCGGTTTAAAACCAGAGGGTTTTTTGGTGATAAAGGATATCACTGATGATCCGGCAAAGCCTGGCTCGTTTTTGGTTTCTTGCGCCAGCAGTTCTGGCGTCAAGCAGGCCTCGTATTCGAAATCAGAAATTGAGACAAACAAAGTTTGTCTGCCCGCGTCAGCGTCCGCACCTGCAGTGCAGCCAGCTCAAGCAGGCTCTACAACCCAGGTTGCAAGCACTGCGCCTAGTTCATCAGGCACTGGGTACAAAGCCGTAAACAATCAGGACACCTACATTAAGGCCAAAGCTGGGTTGGATGTCACCGCAAATATCGCTGTATTGAAACAAGGTGAGGATTACTGTGTTGTCAGTGAAGCTCTGTCGGCATCCATAATTTGCCAAGCCTCCAAAGAAGAGCTCAAAGCAACTGGTGTAAAGATTCCCGGGTGCGATTTGACGTCAGGTTATCTTTTTGCGTCTCATTTTTCTGTGACTCCCGCCGTTTCGGCGTGCCGCTGAGGAGGATGCCGTGGGTTTGAATTTTAAGAAAAATACTTCGACTTTGGTGAAAAAGAGTCAATTGATTTATCCCGCTATTGTTTTGGGCAGTGTTTTTGCGGCATGTACGCCGGAGCCCGCGAGACGTTCGGCTGTGGAGTCTTCTAAACTCTGCTCAAGCGATCCTGATAGATCCGTTTGGGCCGGGACTTGTTTGGCGACACAAGCCAGCACAGCGGGAGTATCCGGGGATTCCAATGGCGGCCGTTCGCCTGAAGCAGCTCCAGGCGGAAACAATTCGCCTTCGCCATCGGGCCCCAAACCAGATCCAGTCGGAGGCAATCCGCCTTCGCCATCGGGCCCCAAACCAGATCCAGTCGGAGGCAATCCGCCTTCGCCATCGGGCCCCAAACCTGCTGCTGGTGGCGATACTGATCCCGCAGCCCAAAACGCCGCAGTGATTAATGAAGTAACTAAAGCTATCAAAGGCGCAACCCCCGCGGTCGTTGATGGGCTTGGGCAGGTTTTGAATGGCGGAGGAGCGAAACCGGGAACTCCGGCAAAAACCGAGACAAAAGGCGTGCCTTCGTTCGTTGTTACCTTCAGCAAAGACAGTTTTGTGGGAATTGCCGACAACTCTGTGATCAAGAATTGTTTTGTGTCCTCTGGAGCGGTGCTTGAGGTGAAAGGCGAGCCCAAGAAAATTACTGAGTTCAGTAGCTTGGGTGTGAGCCAATACGTCACGGGTGAAACTCTCGACGCAAGCCTCACGGGCGGTTCTGAATCTTGTGAATTGAAGGGCAAAGATTTTGTTTTTATATCCGGACATGCGTCCTTTGCTGCGAAGCCCTGATTTGTAATTTAAAATAAGTCGAAAGATCCTGATTTTCCCGCCGATACCCCTCGAAAGGTCTTTTTTCGAGGGGTATCATGTTATCAGCGCCAACATCTTTATGCCTTCTCGCGCTGGCGCTTTCGGTGAGCTCATTTTCTTCGCCAGCCTCGGCTTTTTCGCTAGGAATTCGTCCTAATGCTGGCATGGAGCTGCTCACTCTCTCTGGCGTTCAGCTCAAGAGAGACGATGATCAAACTTTTGCAACAACGAATAAAGATGTAAGCAGGAATACGATTTTTTTTGGCGGAGATCTTGCTTTAACGCCCCTTGAATTTGGAAAGATGTCGGTTTCTGCTCTCGTTGGTTTTCGAACAACATCTACCAAAGCAACGGGTGCTTTCAACGACGAAATCTCCTTCAGTTACATTCCCGTGGGCGTTTCGGTCGACTACGCACTCGGAAAGATTCGAACGTCGGCTTACTTCACTTACGATCTTGGGATGTCGCCAAAAATAAAGTTGTCGGTTGACTCAACGAAAAGCTCACTCGATGCAAAGATCAGTGGCTTATCTCGGTTGAGATTCGGTGCACTGGGTGAGTTTTTTGTCATGCCTTCTTTGAGTGTTTTTGCTCAAGGCGACTTAGCGATGGGTGGATATAAAAATGAAGCAGGCGCGTTGATACTCGCTGACTCCGCGGGTGATCCCTTGCCGACAACATATCAACCCAACAATAACAAGCTCAGTGGCCTGACATTTGGTGGTGGAGTATCGTATTATATTTTTACTCCTGCGAGCCAACTGACCGGGAGTGCTGCAGGAAACAAGGTCGCACCTGGTAAAAAGTCGGTTAAGCCTGGTGCTAAAAAGGCCAAGCCAAAGCCAAAGGCTCCGCCTGCAGGAGGTTGAAGGGGAAACCTCAACAGAGCGCTCTTTTTTTCGCGGAGAGGTTTTAGTTTGAACAATAAAATTGAGCCAACCGAGATATTTGATTTCGATTTTATAATCATCGGTTCTGGTTTTGGTGGCAGTGTTTCTGCTCTGCGATTGAGTGAAAAGGGCTATTCTGTATGTGTTATTGAGCAGGGAAGAAGATTCCGTTCTTCCGATTATGCCAAATCAAATTGGGATTTGCCCCGCTATCTCTGGGCGCCCCTCATAAAATGTTTTGGCATTCAACGCCTCACGTTTTTCAAAGATGTTTTGATTTTGAGCGGCGCAGGCGTGGGTGGTGGAAGCCTCGTTTACGCAAACACCTTGATGGTTCCTTCAGATAAAGCATTTGAAAGCTCAGCTTGGCGCTTCATGGGTAATGCACGTGAAAGTCTGGTGCCTTTTTATGTGTTGGCCAAAAAGATGCTTGGTGCAGCCATTAATCCGAAGATGACTTTCATCGACAACACCATTGAAGAATATTCGAAAGAAAAGGGCGTGCATCACACCTTTGCCCCAACTGAGGTTGCTGTGTTCTTTGGGGAGCCTGGCAAGAGGGTTTCTGATCCGTATTTCGGCGGTGAGGGCCCCGATCGATCGGGTTGCAATTACTGCGGTGGTTGTATGGTTGGGTGTCGTTATGATGCAAAAAACACCCTCGATAAAAATTATCTTTACCTTGCTGAAAAACGCGGCGCACAAATCAAACCTCTGACTAAAGTATCTCGCCTCGCGCCTATCAAAGAGGATGGTTCATCGGGGTGGACCGTTGAAACCGAGTCAGTTGATAAAATTTTGTTCCGAAAAAAGACGACTCTTCGTGCGCGTAACATAGTTCTTGCAGGAGGAGTCCTTGGAACTCTCAAGTTACTTCTCGAGTGCCGTGACAAGCATCAAACCTTAACTCGTGTATCGCCACTTTTGGGACATCAGGTTCGCACCAACAGCGAGGTTTTCACTGGTTCTAGCGATCCAGATTCGCGTCGCACTGTTCCTTATTCTCATGGCATAGCTATTTCATCTATCTTCAAGGTTGACGACCGCACAGCAATAGAGCCAGTGCGATATCCTGTGGGTTCAAATTTTATGCGCCTGCTGGCAACTCCACTTGTGAGTGATCCCAGTGAATTTCGCAGAACGCTTAAATTTCTGTGGCGCATTGTGACTCGGCCAATTGAATTTTTAAAACTCACATTCAATCCACGCTGGGCTGAAACGAGCGTTATCTTTCTCGTGATGCAAGACTTGGATAATCGCATTCGTGTGAAATATGGGCGCAGTCCATTCACACTTTTCCGCTCTGGGCTCGTATCGGAGCGTGAGGAAGGCAGTGAAAAAGTTCCTTCTGAGATTCCGGCAGCGAATCATTTTACCGAGTGGTTTTCGCAGCGGGTGGGTGGCACGGCGCAATGTGCTGTGACTCAGGTGACGGTTAATATTCCCACAACCGCGCATATTTTGGGAGGCTGCCCGATGGGAGATTCACCTTCCAATGGCGTCATCGACTCAGAACATCGCTTGTTTGGATATTCAGGAGTTTGGGTGTGTGATGGTTCAGCTGTGCCGGCTAACTTGGGCGTCAATCCGAGCTTGACGATTACCGCAATGACAGAGCGCGCCATGACTTTTATTCCCGCCAAGTAAAGCTCTGTTTTTCATAAATAAATTCAGCAATAAAAAGAAAAAAGCCCACTGCGGTATCGCTGTGGGCCCTGTGCCATAACAAATGGGGTATCAGATTCTAATTAGCGGGGTCCGGGAACCAGAACAGCTGTTTCGCCAGCTTTGATAGTCACCACGTCCTGAACGCTTGGGAAGAGAATTGCCGCACCCAATCCACCAGCAGCCGCGCCAATCAGCGGAGCCCACCAAGTGATGCCGCGATCGCCTGTGAGACCGTCAATGAGGAAGGCAATGCCTGTACCGGCAGCGGCTCCGAGGAGAATGTTTGTAACGCTCGCATCTCGGGTGCTGAGTTTGGTTGAGGTGACTTCTGCACTTGCAGCCATGTTGTAAACAACTGAGCCGTACTTCACTCCGGTGACGTTGAAGATAGCCTTCGGTGCGCTCATTTTAAGCGTACCAATGAGACGCGAGCCCGCGGCAAAAACTGGCGCACCTTGAACATCTTTCACTGCAACTGTGACTTGCGGAAGCTTCTCTTCAGAGATGGCTTCGTTGCCGCTCCCTGGAAGGTTGATGTTGTTTTCGGGGTTTGTAGTCACGTTGGTTGGGAACTGAATGGCAATAAGGCTGTTTGATGGAATCAGATAGCGCTGAGAGCCATTGGTCGCTTCAAAATATCCCAGAGGAGCCTGCTGACCCGGAAGTTGCTGAACGGGAGGCGTTTGAACCGATGGGTTGCCTTTGCTTCCGTCTTGGTTCTGCTGTGGGGGGGCGTCGTTTTTGAGCTGAGCCGCGGGAGCAGGAGAGTTGCCTTCCGAAGAGCTGTCGTCGGAGCTGCATGCCACAAAGGTTGTCATTGCAATAATTGTGCTGAGTGGAAGAAGAAAGAGATGACGCATGGGGGGAACCTCCCGAATGAGTTAAAAAAGCTGCCCCGCGAACCTCTAGGCACAGGGACTGTCTTTGTTCCATCAAGATGCGTGCCAAGTTGCCATTGATATTTATTATTTAATTACGAGAGCTTGTGTTTTTTGAGAGGACTTGAGATCGGCCTACTCTGTTAAAAATTTGGTCGGCATGTCTAAAAAATGTGCACAATGTGTTTCTGTTGGTCTGCGCCTTTGTGCGAGAAAAAGCAGCGAATGAAGTTCTCTCAACGCGTCAACAAGGCCGCATTTTTTTAATTTTGATTGATAGACAAGGAGCGTTTGACGAAGGTACTAGTGTAATTGAAAGTTGTACAAATGGAGGGGGCATGGCTAACTCGCTTGTCAGTGAGACCACGGGAGCTTGTCTGGCTTCAAACATGAAATTGCTCCGCAAGGAACTTTCCCTAAGCCAAGAGCAGCTCTCAGAGCGCTCGGGTGTGCCACGGAGTACGATTGCAAGCCTAGAACGCGGAGAGGGCAACCCCACGCTGCAAGTTCTTATGGGTATCGCTCAAGGGCTTGGAGTTGCAATTGCCGAGCTTCTGGCTCAGCGCCAGCCTCGTGCTACGCTCTATCCTAAAGATGAGCACACCCGGATGAGTTACCCACTCCAGTGTCCGGAAATAGGTATTCCCAAGGGATTTACTGAAACACTTCGGCTCACTCCGGCTCAGGCTCGTTATCTTGTCATTGAAGAGATTGTTCTCGAAGGAACAGAACTCATCGCTTCGGCTGCCCATGCATCAGGAACAGAAGAGCATTTCTTTTTGGTGGAAGGTTGCTGTGAGGTTGAAGTCTCGGGAGAGGTTTTCACTGTCTCCCAAGGCGATTTACTGCGATTTGACGGCGACCAAAAGCATTCCTACCGCAGTGCAAAGTTGGGGGTAAAGGCACGAGGGTTTGCCGTAGTTGTGCAAACTCCTCGCGTGTGAACACTCGGTATTCACACGTTGTATGGATAAACGCCGCGTCCTGATTTTCGACCAAGATAACCAGCATCAACGTATTTTTTCAGCAACGGGCAAGGTCTGTACTTGGAATCTCCGAGGCCTTCATGAAGGACTTTCATGATCGCTAGGCATGTGTCCAAGCCGATAAAATCCGCCAAGGTGAGTGGCCCCATGGGTTGGTTGGTTCCGAGTTTCATTCCAGCATCAATGTCTTCTGGGGTTGCGATACCTTCCATCAGCGTGAAGAAGGCCTCGTTGATCATGGGCATGAGGATTCGGTTTACAATGAAGCCCGGATAATCTTGCGAACACACAGTTGTTTTTCCGGCTTGCTCGGAGAGTGCCTTAGTGATCTGGTAGGTGTTTTCGCTTGTGGCATGGCCTCTGATGATTTCCACAAGCTGCATCACTGGTACGGGGTTCATGAAATGCATTCCAATGAACTGCTCAGCGCGTTTTGTTGAACTTGCCAAACGTGTGATGGGTAAACTGCTTGTGTTGGAAGCCAAGATGGCATGAGTCGGTAGAATCTCATCAAGTTGTTTGAAAATAGATTTCTTGAGCTCTTCATTCTCACTCACAGCTTCAATCGCAAAATCGCAATTTTTGAAGTCAGCGAGGTGAGTTGTGGTTTTAATACGTCCAAGAATCACCGGAGGATGTTCGGGAAGTTTTCCCTTTTCAAAAAGCTTTGCCAAGCTTTTCTCGATGCTCGAGAGCGCTTTTTTGAGCGATATTTCGGAGACATCCATAAGGCAGATGTTGAACCCAGATTGTGCAAGAACTTGAGCAATTCCATTGCCCATCTGCCCTGCTCCAACAACGCCGACACGCTTTATCTGAGTTGTTTGAGTTAATTCCATTGTCATGTGATTTCTGCTCCTTCCGCTGTTTATGGCAATTTGGCTGTCAATTTTGCCTCAGAAATGGTTGTTTTTGCTCAGCCAGACCAATGCCGTTCAGGAAATAGGGTTTGCCGGGCAAAGTCAAACTCAGCCTTGCTGGAATACATCGAAAATCGAGTTGAATTCTCCGACAAGTCCGGATTAGGACTGTTTATAGTTTCCAAAGCTGGTTGCCCCCTGCAGCGGGAAGCCAATGGGAGAATCGCCATGATATATCAACAGCCCCTGCCTTCGCCCTATCCCACTCTCGACGACGCAGAACTGACGTCACGCATTGTGGCGGCAAAAGCAAAATTGGGCGACAGCGTGGTTATTCTCACTCACCATTATCAGCGTCCCGAGATTGTTGCCCTCGGAGACATGCGCGGCGATTCTTTGAAGCTGGCACAGTTCGCAGCTGCACAGGAAAAATCAAAATACATCGTTTATTGTGGCGTCCATTTCATGGCTGAAAGTGCTGACATCCTCAAACGTGGCCAACAAGTTGTTGTGCTGCCCGATCTCGGCGCTGGCTGTGATATGGCCGATATGGCCGATGCTGATGATGTTGAGTTGGCTTGGGATGAGCTTGTTTCGGTGTTGGGTCATGAGAGCATCATGCCTGTTACTTACATCAACTCAACGGCCGCATTAAAAGCATTCGTTGGCAAAAAGGGCGGTGTCGTCTGCACCAGTTCAAACGCAGAGAATATTGTGCGCTGGTCGCTCGAGCAGCGTCAGGCGATTTTCTTTTTTCCCGATCAACATTTAGGTCGCAATACCTGCAAACGATTGGGATACACCCCGGAAAGTATGTTGCTTTGGAAGCCTGGCGTTCCGCTGGGAGGTCAAGCTCCAGAAAGAATTCGCGACAGTCGAATTTTTCTTTGGGAAGGTCATTGTCCCGTCCATGCAATGTTCACCTTAAAGCAGATAAGTGCTCTACGCGCTCAAGATTCAGCAATCAAAATCATCACTCATCCAGAATGTCCGATGGAAGTGGTGGATGAATCTGACGCTGTTGGCTCAACAGAATTTATTGTCAAAACCATTGCCGAAAGTCCTGCGGGCTCAAAATGGGCTGTTGGGACAGAAATGAATTTGGTCAATCGCATTGCCAAAGAGAACCCCGACAAAACCGTTGTGAGCTTGAATAGATTCATGTGCCTCTGTGGCACAATGAATCGAATCGACTTGGCTCACCTGGCCTGGGCGCTGGAGTCGATCGTCTCTGGACATCCTGAGAACGTTATTACTGTGGGTGAACCTGAGCGATCGCTTGCGCGTGCCTCATTGGACCGTATGCTGACTATGAGCTGAGTGTGCAACGAATAACGGTTTCGAATTTCTGCTGAGTCGTTCTTGAAACGAACAACGGGAGACTGGTTTTGGACAAAAACGATCCTCATCATCCAACTTCAACGCAACTACCCTCACCTACGGGCGGTTCTCAGCGCGAACTTACACTCGAAGAAATTATACAATTAGCAAACAAAATTGGCCTTGAGTACGTCGACAAAAGACGTGATGCTGAGCGTCTGGAACTTCTGCGGACCTCTGTGCGTGCAAAGATTATGAATCGTATTGAAGCTGAAGCCGGACCCGATGCCTCGATTCCTGAGGGGCGTCTCAAGCGGTTGGCAGAAGCTGATTCTGAATACGTGCAACTTCTCGAGCAGATCGCTCACATGCGTGCTGAATCGGAGAAGTTAAGAATCAGGTACGAAAGCTATCGCAATCTTTTCGATGCCAAGCGCACCATGATCAGCTACAAGAAAACAGAGCTCAAGACTCTCTGAGCATTTCTGCTTTATAGCGTTCAAGATAGCTGTCGGCGAGCGCTCTGCGAAAGCTTGGCAGACCTATGAAATCCACAAAAACTGAAGATTCCACAATGCGATCGTACATACGTGCGCCGATGCGCTCTGGGAGTGATTGTTCCCAAAAAGATTCGTTCGCAGGCGCTGTTCGGAATCCGGAACGAACTGGGTCGTAAGAGAATTCGGGGGGAAGATAGTTGGTGGTGAGGAGAGTGATGCGTCCCTCATTATAGCGGCTGTTGAGGAGATCATCGAGTTTTTCAAGTTGCCACGCTTTTTCGGCGCGTCCTTTTCCGAGTTCATCGATGAGGAGAACATCAGCCTCTCGCAGTGGCTTTAAAATCTTCTCTTCAGATGTGTTCTGTGAATATGTTTCACGCAGTTGACTGAGAAGAAATAGAAAGTCGACAAATCGAGCCGAACAGCCGGTTTCTTCCACGAGCCATTTGAGAGCGGCTGAAGCTAAATGGGTTTTGCCTGTTCCCACCGGGCCAAGGAGTGTCAGAAATATCTTTTCGGGAGCCGGACCTTTGCGATTGAGAAAAGGCAAAGTTGTTTCACAGAACTCCATGACTCGATTGCGGCAATCGTTGAGTTTGTGAGTTTGTTTGTTGTTTTGCCCGAGATGTTCCATTTGGATCGCGTCAAATGAGGTTTGACGATAGCGTCTTGGAAGACCAATTTGGTTCAACAATTCTGCCCGCCGACGACCTGTGCGGCATTGGCACGCACCGGGAATAACTTCATCTTTCAAAGTCAGCAAATTGAAGCGACGAAGTTGTCCTGTGCCTTGGCATTCTTCGCACCGGGGTTGCGCATCGCACGCGGGACAAATTGCGAATTCATTTAAATTGCCTTCGTTGCGCAAATAGATGGCTAGTGGATGATGTCCACAAACACACGTCGCACTCGATTCATCCTGGCTGTTCGCGTCTGCTGAGGGCGAATGAGTGCGTGATGTTTTGTTCATGCCCTGACCAGACTGCGAATCCGAAGATGCATCGCGCTGTTTGGCTAATCTTTCGAGCTCTTCAAAAGCAGCTTCGAGACTTTGTGTTGTTTTGTTGGACATAGGGCAGACCTCAGTACTCTTCTCTCTGTCGTATCGCACGCCTGACGTGTCGGTCTAGTGCTTTGAGAGTTGTAGCGAAGCGCGTGCCTTTTTCTTGGCAATCTTGAGATATTGCAACCAGACAGTCGGCAATTGATTGGGGATTCAGGCGGTCAGTGGCCCAGGATTTGAGAACTTCTAGGTCCTGGGCCGAGACTGTGACGCCCCGGCCCCGGAGCTCTATGAAGACTGTGAGGATGTGGTTGTAGTCGCTAAAATCGACTTCCTGCGGACTGTTGTCCATGCTCGACCCTCACGTTTTGGATTCCGGAGAAACTCAGGATGGACGTCGTCCGCTGCGCCATGCAAAACGTCCGTGAACTCCGAGCTCTTCTTCGATGCGGATGAGGCGATTGTATTTTGCGATACGGTCGGTGCGCGACGCGCTTCCTGTTTTGATTTGCCCGGCGTTGGTTGCGACCGCCAAATCGGCAATAAACGTGTCTTCGGTTTCACCGCTGCGGTGCGAAATGATTGTTGTGTAGCCATTACGCTTCGCAAGCTCGATTGTTTCGAGTGTCTCGCTCACTGAAC
>CAIZJW010000291.1 GCA_903933385.1 uncultured Silvanigrella sp.
AGTCGGTGGCCGACTGGGAGCGGGTTGCAGGAGAATTTGCCATGTTCTCGGAACTCAAAAAGAAAGTTGAGCGCTATTCCGCCGACGACAAGCTTGCGATGCAACAGCGGGCCATCGATGAAGCTCGTGTCGCACAAGCTCTCGAAATGGGTGGAGCATTGCGCAGAGGCCGTGAAGAAGGGCGTGCGGAGGGGCGTGAAGAAGGACGTGAAGAAGGGCGTGCGGACGAGCGCGTCGCAATCGCCCGGAGAATGGCTGGCGAGGGGCTCGAAAAAGATTTCATCTGCCGGGTGCTGAAAGTGACCCCTGAGGAACTCGAGCGAATGCTTGCTTGAGCATGACGTCTCTCAGGTCGCGCGCTTTCGAAAGTTCTTTCCTGTTGCGATTATGGAATACCTTGGCAACAGTCCCTCGAAGAAGTGTGGATAAAATTGTGGATAGGCAGCCGGTCGAGTGGGAAAATCCCGGACCGTGACTTGTCGTGCAGTCGCGCCGAGTCTTCAGTAAGTGTCGTAATTTGAGAGAAAATCCGCCTCATATTCCAGACTCAGTGGGTCTGAATTGGTGGGACGGAACAAAATTGGCCTTGTCAATCTTTGGCATTCCCTGAGCCAACAGACCAATGAGTGCGGTCGGACGAACCAGTGCGACATCTTTCTTGACACACAGCCACGAATGGTCGGTCGGATTCGCTGGAACACGAAAGAGTCCAACTGTATAAAAAGTAATACCAATATTCTTCCGTGTTTCCAGTGCATGCTATAAACCCGGAAAAATTCAGGTAAATAAATGCAATAATAACTTAAAGTTATTCTAATTGATTCTTCCGTGTTTATAGTTTAAGTTCGAAACCCGTATAAAAGGAGGCCCCATGCTCCACCCAATCAACCGCACCTCGGCACTTCGCGATCTACAAAGCTTCCTCGAGCAGAAGAACCAAACAGCCGGGTTCTGCTACCTTAGAGGTCGCCGGCGCGTAGGGAAATCAACCCTGTTGACCCAGTTTGAAAAAGCTCACCCAGGCCAAGTATTTTACTTTATGGGTCGGCTGGACGAAAAATCGACACAGTCATTGAAAAGATGCGCAGAGAGCTGGGACTCCTTCACCGGAAAAACCGAGCTGAGTCGATTGAAGTCAGGCCATTTAAGCTGGGACGAGTTTTTCAAAGCAGTCACCGCGTTCAGTAGCATATTGAACCGCCCCGTCCTACTCGCCTTCGACGAAATCCAATGGATCGCGAGAGAGAAAAGTGGATTCCTTGGAGCACTGAAGGAACATTGGCTGAATCTTGAGCCAATGAAAAATATCAGGATTGTTTTATGCGGATCATCAAACAAATTCTTTCGCCAAATGACAGGTGGTGAAGAAAAGCTCATTCGTGGACTAAAAACACGCGCAGATATTTGGCTACGACCTCTCAACCTCTCCGAGATCAAATCTCACTATAAACTCAAGTACACTGATGAAGAACTCCTCTTGGCGTATATGTTCTTCGGAGGCATCCCTTACTATTGGAATCAAATCGAACCAACGCTCTTCTTCACGCAAGGAATTAATCGCTCTTGTTTCACGCCTAGCAGCATATTTCTGGAAGAGTTTTCCGAAATGCTCAGCCTCGAGTTCCAAAAGAACAGCATCAAGACACTTTCACAGATTTTTTCTCAATTCAAAGGAACAGGCGTTACCGCAGCCCAGATCGCCGAGAAGGCAAGATTGGCACCTTCGACCGTTGGAGATCTGTTGGAAAAACTAGAAAACTACAGTCTTGTATCCCGCAAAACACCACTATTCTCGAAGCCGAAGGAAATTCAACGCGGATCGCTCTACTACTGCAGAGATTTCTATTTGAATTTTTATTTTCGGATCCTCTCGAAATATAAGACGAAGATCTCGAGAAATCGCGAAAGCGAGATGCTCTTTGCAACGCTACTGCAAACCTCCTCGAACAGCCTTTATCTCCCAGATTACACGGGGCCGATGTTCGAAATTCTGCTTCAGCATATTTTAGAATCAAGTGAGGAGAGGCACGAACCCATATTTCAGAAACTGAACTTGGAGCAAGTAACTTTTGATGTCGGTTTCCATTGGGATAAGTCAACACAGTTTGACCTCATCCTTCACAACGCGAGCGACAGAGTTTATCGCTTTATTGAATGCAAATGGACACGTGACGCCAAACAGATCTTGGACTGTATCACGTCGTTTTCGCGGCGGATTGAACCATACGAAATACCGATTCAAAAGGTGATTTGTCTTAACCACACCCCGTCAGACTCTTTGCGAGCAGCTGCCAAGAAACATGATGTTACTCTCATTACGCCAACTGATCTGATCGGATAGAAATTTCTCCCACATAGGAGAGACAGGCACCATTTTCAACGTAGCGTGGCATGGCTCTCAAAAAGGATAAATGTGGCGAAATATCGTTGAAAAAAATGAGGTTGTCTGAGTTAAGACGGGCCAACTGTATCTAAACCTGGGATCGGCGGTCTTGACGGGGCAACTCCACTGAGCAGTTGAGTGATGTGATCGAAGTCATTTTCATTCGCAATCGTCTTATTTCCGATCATTCTGGCCGGAAATTTTCAATCACAGGCAAGTGCCTTTGAAAACCGAGGCACAAAAAGAAATACCGTCCTTCAACACATAGAGAGGACGGCCTGCCCATGACCTCGGACAAATTAAATGAAAAGACTCGCTCCACTGCAAACACATCATTTCAAATTCAACACGTCACTCCCGCTGCAGCCGTTCAGCGTGCACTCGCTGTCTTCGATTCACTGGGCTTAATTAGGCCCACGGCGGATTTGCTCTTCAAGAAGTTGATGACAGACTCTCCCGA
>CAIZJW010000292.1 GCA_903933385.1 uncultured Silvanigrella sp.
AGAAAGTAGATGTGCGCATTCTTGCTGCGACCAACAAAAATCTCGAGCAGATGGTCAAAGATGGAACATTCCGCGAAGACCTTTACTACCGACTGAATGTCATTCCAGTGAAAGTTCCACCGCTGCGCGAGCGCAAAGAAGACATTCCTCTTCTTGTCAACAAATTCCTCGACGATTACGCTGCTGCAACCAACGCGCCTCGTAAAAAAATGTCGCGCGAATGCCTTGAAAAGCTTGAGATGCACGACTGGCCAGGCAATGTGCGTGAACTTCAAAATGAGGTAGAACGCCTCTGCGTTCTCGCCGGTGGCGATGGTGAAATCGACGGAGAACTACTCTCTGATCGCGTTCGCTCAAAGAAGGAAGAGAAGTTTCCTGGCCTGCGCGTTGATGGTAAACTCAAAGATGCTATCGAAGAATTGGAACGCAAAATGATTTACGATTGCCTGATTCGTGAGAACTGGAACAAATCCAGAGCTGCCAAAATACTCGGAATCAGTCGTGCCGGACTCATCATGAAATGCGAGAAATTCGAACTCGATAAGCACGACGAGTACAAAAAGGCCGTAGGAGAATAAGCCCAGTGTCACGGGTTTCAAGCCGAGAAAAGAGAATTGAGGAGTCGCGCGAACTCCTCAATTCCTATTTGGCCAACACCGCTCTGATGCTATCAACACCAGTGCGACTCATCATTCTCACAACCCTCGTGCAATCGCCCCGCACGGTGGAAGAGCTCGCCGAAATCACTGGTCAGTCGATGGCCAATGTTTCGCAACACCTTGCGAAACTCAAAAATGCACGTCTGGTGGAATCAGAAAAAAGAGGTGTTCAAAGGGTGTATGCCCTCGCCTCTCCGGCGGTCCAAAAAGTGGTTGTTGCGCTGCAAGAGCTCTCGCGGGAAATTTCATCTGAGGTTGTTCAAGCTGAGGAAACTCTCGTTGCTCCAGAACTTCGTGCACAAACGAGCTTGGAAAATATTCTTTCGGATGTGGCCGAAAAACGCGCTCAACTCATTGACGTTCGCACCCCACGCGAGCAGTCAGCTACACCAGTTCAATTAGCAATCCGCATACCTGTTGAAGATGAAAGTGACCTCGAGAAAGTTCTACAAGCAGCCCCAAAGGACAAGCCCGTTTATGTTTTCTGCCGCGGTGCATACTGCGTGACAGCGTCGCGCACCGCAGAGTTTCTGAGAGAAAAGGGAATAGAGGCCTGGTGTTTGCGCGAAACCGCTCTTGACCTTGAACCAAACACTGCTGTTGCAAAACGAGGCACTGGCAGTGGATCCCCAAACACATCCGGTGCGGAGCGAAAAAAATGAAGTTACCAATAAAACTCATCGCTGCCCCACTCGCCTTGCAAATTCTTTGTTCTTGCCAACTGCTCAACAACAAAAGCCAACTCAAAGGCAATGCCTCAGAAGGGGTCGACAAAGCACTCGCAGAAACAATTGCACTTGGGATTAGCTATCCGTACGAAAGAGAATCGGGATCTTATCTGTTTGTAAATGGAACGGCTTATCCTTACGAGTTTCTCGGCAAAGATCCCCTCTCTGACGGAACCATCAAGGTGGGTGGCAAGGTGGTTCAGGTTGATAGCTTCCTGAATGAACTTGGCCGCAGCAAGCAACAAGCAAAGCCCGATCCCATGACCAAGCGCACGCCCATTATTGCCTATGGTTCCAATGCAGCTGTCAGCGCACTTAAAAGAAAGTTTATCAGCGAGAAATTTGCTCGCGGCTGGGCAATCATCCCAGTTCTTAAGGGAACAATGAAAAATTTCGAAATTGTGCACGCTGCGCATTTTGTCCCCGTGAATGGCAGTTTTCCTGCGGGAATCGCATACAATGCCAGAGCTGAAAGCGAAGTGTGGATGACATTCCTCGACGCACAGGAAATGGAGCGTATGCATGCATCGGAAGGCATCGATACCGACTCTCCTGAATCTTGGTATTCCTATGGCCGCCTCGACAATGTAAAAATTCAAATTCCGGGTTGGCGGGAAATGACTTCGGCCTTTGTTTACATTGACAACTACGGCGCACTTAAAGTTGATGGTAAAACAGCTCCACTTGCAAAAGTTCCAGGCACCACAAGCTCGTTGAAGGTAAGCATGGAGTCGGCCCTGACATCGGTAGAAGATGTGTTCAAGAGATTTGCAGCCGCTCCAGAGATCGAAAAAAAATGCGACAAATGGAGCGGGATTGAAAAAAGAATTTGCGAAAACATCGCCGATCCGTGCGTGCGTGACGACCGCACCGATGCGCTTTTGGCTGACAAACGTGTTGAGTTGTGGGCTTTACCCGAATTGAGCGGAGTGAAGTACACGCGCATTGCGGGGGCCGAGAAAGCAGGGCATCCCAAAGCTTTTCCCGACTCCCTGCGCTGCGCACGTATTGGCAAGTGAAAGGGAGAGGGAGCAAGAGCACTCAGTTTCAAGTGCCTTTGCTGTGTTTCCGACGCTCGTAAAGAGCGAAGAGATAAAATCCAACCAACATTGAAGTTGTGAATGTCCATACGGTTGAATGCAAACTAACAAGCGACACAATTGCAGGACCCGGACAAAATCCGGCCATACCCCAGCCCACTCCAAAGAGAACTGCACCCAATTTCGCCTGATTCGGAAAATCGAATCCTGGGCGAGGTAAGTTGCTCCAGTCAATGTCTAGCAAAGGTTTCTTCATGCGCAATGCAAGCTGATTTGCAAGTGCGTATACAACTATAGCACCCACCATGACCAACATCAGTGCAGGTTTCCATTCACCAAGTATATCTAAAAAGCCACGCACATTCGCCGGATTCAACATCCCAGCAACGCCAAGTCCAATTGCAAATATTACGCCTGCCGCAAGAGCTATCAATGAACGCGTGATATTCGAACTCATTGTCCTACTCCTGAAACATTGAGCAGTGCATTTGCAACTGCAACGGCAACCATACCAGCGGCAATGAAAACCATTGTCGCAATCACACTGCGTCCAGAAAAGCGCGCAATTCCACAAATACCGTGACCGCTGGTACACCCCCAACCCATACGAGTACCCACACCTACCAGTAATCCGGCAGCAATAATAACCGCGGGATTCGAGGTCACCATCGCAGCATCTACAAACGTATTCGTGAACTTAGAAAGCAGAATTCCACCGAGAATCATTCCAAACAAGAAAAATCCACGCCAAGAGAATTCACCGCTTTGAGCTGTGCGCGCTTTAGGAGTGAAAAGCATGTTGATGAACGTTCCAGCAATTCCGCTCACACCCATAATGCGACCGTTGAAGAGCATCAAAAGTGCAGCCGCTAAACCAATTATCAAGCCGCCATATAAAGCAGTCATCATTTTAGAAGAGTCTCCTTAAGCAAGATAAAAGTTCCCATCACAAGAACAAACCAACCAAACGCAGGTTTCAATTTCGCACTCGATACCTTTGCCACCAGGTTGGTACCAATGAACATCCCAACCAGCGACGCCGCAGTGACAGTTGCAAGCACGGGCATATTGATGACAGTTCCAGCGGAAAGATCACCAGCAAACCCAATCAAAGATTTTGAAGCAATGACCACCAGCGAAGTGCCCACAGCTCGTTTCATATCGAGCCCAACGAGTATCACAAGCGCGGGAACAATCAGAAAGCCGCCACCCGCTCCCACAAATCCCGTCACTCCACCGACAACCGCACCTTCTGCAAGTATAAGCAGTATACGTGAAAGATTCAGATTCGAGTGAGAAACAGGCTCAGCCTTAGAGGGTTTCAGCATTGCACCTGCAGCAAGCAGCATAACGATGCTAAAAACCAATAAGATGAGCGTGTCTTTGCTCACTGTAAGATTTAGAAGATTAATTTCAGAGGGAAGAGCAGGAAGGGCGAATCTTCGTGTTGCATACACGGCAATAAAACTCGGAACGGCAAAAATGAAACCTTCCTTCCAAGCAATTTCCTTTCTGCGTGCGTATGCAAATGAGCCTGCTGCTGCAGTAATACCAACGACAAAAAGTGAGAGTGCCGTTGACTCACTTGCATTTAATCCAAAAACATAA
>CAIZJW010000293.1 GCA_903933385.1 uncultured Silvanigrella sp.
AGATCGGCAAGAATGAGTCCCTCGGAATAGGGAACAACTATATCGCGACTTCCATGCACAACGAGAATTGGAAAGTTATACCCCGAAATAAACTGATCGGGACTCAAAGTGTCGGTGATAAGATATGAGAGCGGCCATTGCAGTGGCCACGTGAGAAAGAAATTTGCAAGCTTGTTGCGCGCAAGAGCGCGGTAAGAGGAAAAAGTTGATTCAAGGATAACAGCAGCAACGTTGCTCGTTTTACTTCTTTGCAATGCAACTGTTGCAATTGCTCCTCCCAGGCTCTGAGCAACAACAAGCACGGGCGCGTGCTTTTCACGGTCAGCAATCCAATTCAGAACGGCGATGCCGTCTTCTATAGTATTTTCTCGGTTGACCTCTCCACTGCTTTTTCCATATCCGCGGTAATCGAAAGTTAAAACATCAAAGCCTTCTTGGAGAAACCATGACACAAAAAGCACATGCGATGTCATGTTTTGCGCATTGCCATGGAAATGTACGATTGTGCCTTTTTTCGGTTTGTCGGTTCTCAAATGCCAGGCGTGAATAGTTTCTCCAAGTTTCCCAACCGCGATGTGATGTTCTTCGAAGTTCTTTGTAATTTGTTCGGGCAAAGTCCAATTCAAGGAATCAGGGTGGTAAAAAAGTGAATTGCATGCAGTCAGAATGAAACAACAAACAAGAGCAAAGAGTCGAAGCGCAGGTGTGCTCGATTCTTTCAAATGAGTGTTCAATTTTCTGAATTTTCTGATTTGCCAACGAAATGTACTCAAGAATCCTCCATGACTGCTTCATTCGAAGGAGGCCAGTATATCCGAGATTGGGCATGAAGGTGAAGTCAGGGTGACCTTAAAGCAAAAGCATAAGGTGTGAAATTGAATGCGGTGTCGTTGTCGTAGATATTTCGTTCGTGGCTGAAATCCTGATTGTCTATCACCAGTGCGATACCTAAATTTTTACGACTCCAACTCTGAAACATGTAGGTATGAGCGGGATAGCCAGGGTAGGAAGGGTTGTCGCGGGTGAAGACTATGTCGCCAGCGCGCAACTGAGACGCTTCGCCAATGCGCACCCAGTTGAGCTTTTGTTCGAGATAATTTGCAAAAGAACGCGTGACGAGCGAAGGCGATTCCTCTTGTTCGGTTGTTATTGGAATCTCGACACCCACTCTGCGCAGAGCAGCTGAAATAAATGCCACACATCCATTATAACGAACGGGTGCATAGAAACTGCGAACATCATTGAGTACGAGCGCGTAGTTGCTGCGAATGCTATACCACTCGGCTAAGGAGTCGCTTACCTTCGCGACGGAACTATCGTTCGGGGCAGTCGCTGCAGGAGTGCGAGGCTTCGGAGATGTGGCTTGCCGTTGAGGAATGGGCGGCGGCTGCGGCGTACTTCCGCCTTTGATTTCAATTCCCTCTTGAATACAGGCCACTGAAAGCAGCTGAGCCATTAAAATCAGTGCTTTGATTGGCCAGAAATGCATTTTTTGAGACCTCGTTCGCAGAAACCCGACGTGGGATTCCATGGAACGAGGCATCAAAAATCATGCCAAAATGGTGAGCAAAGAGTTTCGCGAATGCAGAGGCTTGCGCTTTCGCTGAGGCATTGAGGGTGTTCAAGGATTAGACACCCTGAATTTGATGCCTGAAATATTTAGCGTGCCGACTTACTGGTTTCGGATGATTTCACCGAAAGCAGTTCGACTTCAAAAATCAGCGTTGAGTTAGGGCCAATGTCAGCACCAGCGCCTTGAGCGCCGTAGGCGAGTTCTGATGGAATGAACAGCTTCCACTTCGAACCTTCCTTCATCAATTGAAGTGCTTCAGTCCAGCCTTTGATAACGCCATTCACGGGAAATTCGGCCGGTTCTTTGCGGGCGTAGGAGCTATCAAACTCTTTGCCGCTGATGAGCGTACCGCGGTAGTGAGTTTTAACCACATCGGTCGCTTTTGGGGACTTGCCTTTGCCATCGGTGAGGATCTGATATTGAAGGCCACTTGGAAGGACTTTTACACCACTTTTCTTGGCATTGGCTTCAAGAAAGCTTTTGCCTTCTTTCATGTTGGCATCACCTTGGTCGCGCTTCTTCGATTCCATTTTGGTGCGCAGATTTTGCTCGAATTCGGCAACAGCCTTTTGCATGTCGTCTTTGGACATGGAACCTGTTTTTCCAGCAAGCGCATCTGCAAACCCTTTGCTGAAGGATTCAACGTTGATTTCCGCGCCGTAGCTGTGAAGATTCTGACCAAATTGATAGCCTAGTGCGTAGCTCGATTTGTCTTGGTTTCCTTTTCCGGCGTTCTTGCCTGCAGCAAGCGCTGTCGTGGAAACAAGGGCAGAGCAGAGGAAAATGTTCAAAAAACGCATCTCGACGTCCTTTTCTTGGGGCGGCCTTGCCGCGACACTTACGCAATCAATTTGTCTTGGCAAAAGTGGTACCCCGATAACGTTACGGGGTCAATTTTTTCGGCGTGACTTAGAGATTCGGATGGGGGCTTTCACTCTGATTCTTTTTTGAACGGAAGCTATTCCACTCAAAGCAAAAGGAATTCCTAATAGGAGGCCTATCAGGACTGAGTCTGAAGAGTGCGAAGTCTTTCTCGAATCCGAATGCTGCATAAATGTTAGGTCTCCACACCCCCAGCGTTTCTTCTTGCTGGTTGTCTGTGTGGAAGAGACGTTACTGATCAGCGCATCGGCTGGCAAAAGCTCTCCACTCGATCCAAAGCGCGCAAATTCATATTTGACGAAAGTGTTGTTTACTATTTTTTGCAGCGCGCTTGCGTCTTCCCCAAAACGTTCAGCGTATCTTTTTGCACTTTCTGAAACGGCAAACACGCCATCATTCAGGCCTCCATCGCTCTTGATGAGATCGATACTGTCCCAAACAATCTTGTCCATTTTGTAGCTGCCAGTGCTATTTCGTCCGAGTGTTGTGCGCAGCTCCCAGAGGATCCCCGACCAGAATTCGCCAATTGAGTGAGGTGCGCTCAGATAATCGAGTACACCAAGGTATCCGCCACCGGCGCGCGGTTTGAACTTCGTAAAGGTTGTCCCTTGCTGAATGTTACCCTGGCGAAGTGATGCTCGCCCCGGATAGCTATTTTCTGCGAGAAGGTTGTTGCCACTGACAGCGTATGTAAAATAGTCGGCGAAACCTTCGTGCAGGGCCACACTCTGTTGCTTGCTGTTCGAAAGTCCACGAAACACCACGTGATGGCCGAATTCGTGCATGACAACATCCATATCTTTTCCGAGTTCTTTGAGTGTGCCACAGCTCGTTGAATTATAGCCGCCGTAGCCAATCAGTATTTCAGGGTTGCCTCTGCCTGTGGGACCCGACCACAAGTACTGAGCGTTATCGGGAGTGGTGTCTTTACCACACCGATTGGTTGTATTTGCCTGTGTCTCTGTGCTGACGAAAACGCTGAGTCGCTTTTCTCCGCCACCATTGCTTCCAAGGGGCTGCAATCCGAAATTCGAACGGGACCCTGGCCACTTGCTTTGATCCCAGTCGGCGCGCAGGCTCCCCGCTTGATCCCAACTCCTAAACTTCTCCATTGCTTTTGATATCGCAGCGTATGCAATAGCCTCATCGTAGCGGTTGTCCGTATAATCGAATGAAAAACTTCCGCCCGTTCCGGTTGCAACGGCTCTGCATACACTGCCGTCACCTGTTTCCAAAAAACGTGCGGTTTTTTGGCAATTAAACACATCAAAAAGTGTGTGGTTGAGTTTGTCGCCAGCCTGAAGTTCTGGAAGAGGAACTGCAACAAGGTTCGCCGATGTTCTTATGTTTTCTACATAAAGTTGCGCACTGCCAGTTGCATGCATAGCCAGCGGACGTTGCCAAAGAATTTTTCCGAGGTCCGCATCGACTGCAATTTCTAGCGGAACGTATGGTCCACGATCTCCTGGAACATGCTCAGCAGAAACTGTAAAAATATAGGCCGCACGTGCAAGCCTGCTCTCTGGAACGTAGATTCTTTCCGCAGAATGAAGACGCCATTCTGAGAAGTTAAGTTCGCGTGCAGCGTTTTGCCGTGCCTTGTCAGAGGTTATTGAAAATTGTGTTGTTTGTGGACGGTTCGCTTGGTTTAGCCAAGCCGGCTTCGAGCCTGTGAGCCAAGTGGTCGAACCATTTTCAACAATTGCTTTCACTCTGGCATTGTGAACAGGAATACCATCGAGTGAGAGTTGCATTTCCGACAATGCGGCAAGCACCTCTGATTCGTCGTGGGGTGCAAACAGTAAAGGCCGCACTGCGTCGACCTGTGTCCACTGCATGCCGTGGCCCAGAGCACCCGAATCGCTCGTCAAACCCAATGCATCGGAATGCCCTATCAACCCTAATGCTTCCGCTCCCAAAATTACGTTTTCAGTCAGGTGCCCCTGTGAAGCTGAGTAGTTGAGATTATCTAGCACCAAGTCTCGTTCGCCTGGAGAACCTGACTGTCTTAAGAACTCAGACGCGAGAGGGATGAATTCTGTTGAATTTTGGGTTGTTGGCCGCACGCCTGAAGAATTCGGTTCAAACTCACGTGACTGCCCTCGTGAAGGCGCTCCGGAGAACGTGGTTTCCTGACTGCCATCGCCGCAAGCAGCCAAAAACATTAAGCCAAAAATTATATATGGAGACACCAAGTCACCAACCCTCGCCGAATACAGAGATATCGGCCAAATCGAGAGGGGACTTGATGTGCAATAATTTCCTGTTTCTTTTTTAGAGGGTGCCTAAACTCCCTCTGATTTTGCCGATAACCAAGGAGTTAGATCTCGGCTCAAGGAAGACGGGAGTAGTGTTCGGTGCAGGAGCGTATCTTAGACAGCACTTATAGGCTTCTCGAAGAAATCGGCCGAGGTGGTTTCGGTGCGGTTTGGAGAGCTGTGCGTTTGGGGGCCGAAGGCTCAGGCGCTGTTGCAATCAAAATCCTCAGCAGAGGTAATGTGCTCCCGCTTCAGGAGCAAATTCGTTTTCAGCGCGAAGCAACTCTCATGAGTCAGCTTCTCCATCCGGGAACTGTGACAGTTTACGAGCTCGGTGAGGCCGATGGTCGAGCCTACATCGTGATGGAATATGTTG
>CAIZJW010000294.1 GCA_903933385.1 uncultured Silvanigrella sp.
ACATCGCGAACGCTATCGGCGATGAGTGTTTTCTCTGGAAGATGTCTCAGTTCAGTTTGAACATTTTGGATTCTTCCTTTGGGAGAGCTGTTTGCACGCTTCACGCTCCATCGAGCACGGTACAATTGGCGATCTATACCTACAAAATCAACCTCAGCCCAACCGTGCACCGCACCGCGGCGGAGAAGATTGCGAGGATCGCTCACACTGATGTTTTTTTCTTCGCCATCAGGAACACTCACATCTCTTGTAGGAGCGGAAATGAGTCTTGGAGTCGTGTGATAAAGTGCAAGACAAATTGAATCGAGAAGAGTGCTTTTACCAGCCCCTGTAGGACCACTGATTGCAAAGAGTCCAGCACTGGCTAAGGGCTCGCGAGTGAAATCGACTTCAAAAAATGCTTGGAGCGAGGAAATATTTTCGCCGCGCACAGCAAGAATTTTCACTGTTCACCCCCGCTATTCACTTCTCTCAAGGCCTGCGAAAAATCTTTGAGTAAATCATCTACAGGTGCACAAGAATACTTTCGCTCATGAAGATTCAGAAACACAGCGAGAGGATCAATTCTGCGGAGTGCATCCAGACCCAAAAGTTCGGGTTGTTGGCTTTTACCAATGTTCTTGCTTTCACGCGAAACAACAATACGTCCGAGTCGCACAGGAATATTTTTTAATATTTCCTCAATGCGAATACGCATGTCTGGAGTTGGCCCCTTGAGGGTGACAGGAATCTCCAAAAACGGCTGCTCACTCAAAGGACAATTGGGAAGCTTCAGCAAAGAGAGTTCCGAAAGAACAACCTCTAACGATTGAGAAGCTGCGGGGCAGCGGATCATTTCAACTGCGCGCGGAACCCGAATCGGATCAATTTGAGAATTTCCGTTTTCTTTCAGCTCAATCAAAACAACCTGATGGGGATAATTGATTTCAGAAAACGACATGGGAATAGGTGAACCACTATAGCGTATGTGTTCAAACTCAGCGACACGCTGCGCAAGATGCAAATGTCCCAGTGCAACATAGGCAAAGTCTTTTGCAAGTTTTGCCAGAGGAACAGCCTCTTCGCCGCCGATCACAAGCTTGCGCTCGGAATCTTCGGAGGTCACTCCCCCACGAGCGTGCATGTGCCCCATAGCAATCAAAGGTATTTCAGAACCGTATTGAGCGCGCGCATGATTCATAGCTTGCTCATAGGCACGAACAACTGCGTCAGTGTACGAGGTTGCATCGGAGGGCCATTGAACGTCGGCTGTTCTTAAGAATGGAAGTGCCACACAGATTGCCTTTGGCTCTTTGCTTCCGCGCGCGCACAATGGCAAGAGAAAAGACTCGGGCGACTCCATCCCCTGGGGTGTGCTTGTCACTCTGCCAATCACATTGACTGAAAATTCCTTCAGCAGCTCAGCTGGAGCTTCCATGCGCGCGGGGGAGTCGTGATTTCCAGCAATCACAACGATTTGAAGATGCTCAAAGGAAGCGTGCGCGAGCCTCAAAAAATCGAAAAACATTCTCTGAGCCGAGGCTGGCGGATTGGCTGTATCGAAGACATCGCCAGCAATCAGGAGCGCATCAATTCTTTGTTCTTCAACGACTTTGAGCAGCCATTCTAAAAATTTTCGGTGTTCAAATTGTCTGTCGTGTCGGTGGAGATCTTGGCCAAGGTGCCAATCCGACGTGTGAAGCAGACGCATGGAGTTCCCCTTGGGTGTCAAAACGACGTGACCGAGAATCGCCCCAAACTACACAACTCACGCAATTTGGTAAAATAAATGAATCGTCTTTGCATTACCCCAGGCTCACACACTGCGCAGCAGTTGAAAAGAGGTTTTTCCACTATGACTTCAAATCATCCAACAGCAACGCATCTTCAAGGGCAGATCTTCCTTGTCACCGGCGCCAATTCTGGAATTGGTCGGGAAACGGCATTGGGTTTGGCGCGCCTTGGAGCCACGGTTCTCATTGTGTGTCGCGACCGCTCGAAAGGCGAAGTGACTGTCTCGGAAGTAAAAAAAGCATCGGGCAACAAAAGCATTGCCTTGTTTACAGCTGATTTAACTCAAATGGGCGACATGCAGACGCTGCATTCAGATATCAAAGAAAAATATGGTCACATAAACGTTTTGGTAAACAATGCGGGTGCGATATTTGGTGAACGAAAAACGACTGAAGACGGACTTGAACTCACCTTTGCTACAAATCATCTCAATTACTTCATCATGAGCCATCTCTTTCTCGATTTGCTCAAAAAAGGCGCATCAGAGAGCAAACACCCTTCACGCATAGTGAATGTTGCTTCAGAAGCTCACAGACAAGTGCGCAGTGAAACTTTTGATTGGCAATTTGAAAACACTGCCTTCAAGCCCATGAATGTTTATGGCCTGAGCAAGCTTGCAAACATCCTCTTCACTCGTGAACTGGCGAAGCGTCTCAACCCCAGTGAAGTCACTACCAACTGCCTTCATCCCGGAGTTGTGCGCACTGCCTTTGGCACACAAAACGATTGGGGGATTTTGGGTGTTCTGTTCAACGCAGCAAGGCCCTTTTTCCTCACTCCAGAAAAAGGTGCACGCACATCTCTTTATCTTTCCGCAAACGCCGAAGTTTCTCAGGCTCATGGGAGTTACTTCAAGAATTGCCGCGAAACGAAACCATCCTCACTCGCATTCAACGAAAAGATGGCTAAAAACTTGTGGGAGACAAGTGTTCGTTTGACCGGATTGGGCGGATGAGTGTGTTTTCAGCAGGAGGACCCTGCTCAACAACCCTCCCCGCTTCAAGCCTCACTAACCAATCGGCACGCGCAATGAGAGCCGGGCTGTGAGTGACTACAACCCTCGTTTTGTTGGCCCATAGCCCGCAGATAAGCCCCGCCATCAGTGCTTCAGAAGTAGCCGCATCGAGAGCTGCGAGCGGATCATCTAAAAGTAGAGCATCGGCATCACTAAAATACGAAAGCTGCGCAAGGCCTACTCGCAAGCGCTGACCGCCAGACAAGGTCACACCCCGTTCACCAACAGCCGTAGACAAGCCTGCAGGGAGGGATTCCAAATCTTGAGCGAATTCTGCAAGCTCGAGCAATTCGCCAAGGCGTATGTCATCGTGTCCCAAATTCTCGAACTCATAGCGAAGAACATCGCGCAAACTTGCCGATGGAAGAGCAACATCCTGCGCGAGGTATGCAACTTTTAAGGGAGTGCGCCGCAACACCCTCCCATGAGAGGGCGAGAGTTCGCCGAGTAAAGTGCGCAGAAGGGTCGATTTCCCAGAACCAACTGGTCCAACTATCACGGTCAGCTTGCCACGCAATGCGTTCATACTTGCATTTTGCAACGCCCATTGTCCGGTCCGCGTGGGATAGTCAACTGTCACATCCTCAACCGCGAGGTCAACTTCTTCTGTTCGAGGAAGAAAAAATTGTGCGCGCGCAGAAGGACGATCAAGAAACTGATCGAGACGCAAAGCAGATACTGCCCCGACCTGAATGAAACTGAGGTAGGTGCCAACAAAAAGAAAGGAGTCTTGCAACAGACTGGAATACCAGTTGACCGAAAAAACCAATCCAACAAGTACAACTGGGACAAGCGGTTCGCCAAAAAAAATAGGTGCATAAACGACCCACAGCAACAGCCCTGCCCAACCCAGCCAACGCAAAGAAGCAAACACCGGCACATAAGCACAGCTAATAGCATTCGCCTGGAGTTTCATGTCTTGTTCAAGTTCAGCTTGCTTGGCAACCCGATGCTCAAATTCTTCTTCAGCGGTCAGTGACTTCACTAGAGAAATAGAACGCACAGACTCTTGAATGACAGATAAGCGCAGTGCTGAATACTCGGCTCGCTTTTGCAGTGTTGGTGCGGTGCGACGAGCAAAGCGCTGTGCCAAAATCACCAGAACAAAGAGAACAAGAAAAAAGGCGAGTCCTGAAACACCCACCTGCAGGGTTAAAAAGATAGAAACTCCGAGTGTCAATACAAGCGTTGCAACGAAGGACAGGATCCCTTCTGCCCAAACTCCGGCTAGCTGAGATGCATCTGATGCATGCAGCTGCGCGACATCTCCTGAGGAAATGAGTTGCAAGTCAGCATAGCGCATTTCGCTATATTTATTGGAAATATTTCTGCGCAGAGTACCAGTGATAGCAACAGAGATTCTATTTTGAAGCGACCGCCTGCCCCATTGCAGAGATTCAAAAGCAACCTGAGCAAATACAAAAAACGAAAACATGCTGGGAAGATCGGACCAATCGTGAGCGCCCGAGCCTCCCAGATAAACAAGAAGATCCGCTTGCGCATCAATAGCAACCAACCCAACCACAGTTGCGAGCAGCAGCACAAGAGAAGCAACTGCCAATGGCCATTTTACCGTTCGTGTTGCAATTCGAAATGCGGTCGAATTTTTGAGAATACGAAGAGCAGAAATAAGATCCGGCGAATTCGAACGAGAGTTTTTCATTGCAACAACTCCTCGGCAAAGACTTGCTGAGGAGAGCCGATCCGTGAAATGCGCCCTTCTGACAACACCCAAACTTCATCGCATGAGCGAATTGTTACAGGTCTGTGTGCAATCAGCAGAATAGGTATCTGCGTCTTAATTTTCTGAAGTGCTGAGCTCACTAAACGCTCTGTTTCAATATCTACGGCACTCGTAGCTTCATCGAGAACCAGGATTTCTGGAGACTGTGCCAATGCACGAGCGAGGCAAAGCAATTGCCGTTGACCTTGACTCAGATTGGCACCACGTTCAAGAAGATGCGTCCGAAGCCCTGCTGGAAGTTGTGCTACCCATTCACCAAGACCAACCAAAGAGAGCAAATTGTATATTTCTTCATGAGCTTTCTTTTTAGAAAAAGAACCACCTGGAACAATATTTTCCAAAATCGTGCCGGAAAATAAAACGGGATCTTGCGGAACTAAAGCGACTTTTCGACGGGCCTCTTTGATAGTCAGAGACGCCAAGTCAACACCGCGCAAAATGATTCGCCCTTCATCCAGAGGCGTAAATCGGAGCAAAGCAGAGATGAGTGTGCTTTTTCCTGCTCCAGTTCGCCCCACTACACCAATCATTTTGCAAGAATCTATTTCTGCAGTGAGACCTTTTAAAATGAGGGGTTCGTTGGGGGAATAGCGGAGAGCAACGTTCTCAAATTTTAGAAGTGCGCTTTCGGATTCTTGTGCCAGACTCGTCTGTTGAATATCTTTTTCTGCGGGTAACAGTGAAAATTCAACCATTCGTTCAATACTGACGAAACCAACTTCTATCGTATTAAAAAGTTCAATCACAAGAACAAAGTTACGCAGAATGAGCATAAGAAGAGTAATAACTGCGCCCGCCTGCCCAAGCGTCAGTGCACCTGCTTTATGTGCTTCGGCGGATACAAAAAAAGCAATTGCAATCAGACACAATGCCAAAACCGACTGCACGTATGCGCGCAAATTACTTGTTTCAGCCGTGGCCAACGAAAGGCGGGCTGAATTGCTTTGAAGTGTGTTCATTCGCGCCTCGAGACGCTGAGCCAAGCCCAACGCGCGCGCAGACACTCCGACATTCCCAGTTTCGTTCACATGAGCAAGCACCAAGGCTGCAGCGCGGCTGGCTGCCCTTTGTTGATCGCGAGCGCGCCGTCCAAAAAAACGACTCACAAAAAATATCGCGAGCGCAAAAGGAACTGCAACCCCAAGAACAAGAGGCTGATTGCGGAGGATGCCAATAGAACTAAAAAACATTGTAAAGCAGGCGTATATAAACGTTGCCATTGTGCGATCGAGGGATTGAGATGCATTGTGAAAATCATTCGAAAAACGAGAGACAATCCGACCACTCGGAGTTGAATGAAAAAAAGACATTGGAGCCGCCAAAACAGCATTCATTGCACGCGCATGAAGATCAGTCAGTGCGCGAATCAGAGTTTGGTTGAGATACAATCGCCCATAGCGGTTGCCCAAGTACATCAGGTACAGCAAACCGATGACGATAAGAAAAAGTGACGCCAAGCGCTGATCGCGATGCACCACAGCTCCACTGCGGCCAAGATCCATGAGCCTGTCGGCGAGTTCACCGCAATACAAACTGACAGCCGACCAACCCGCCGAAGCGAATACTAACGCAAAAAGCCCAGTCAAAAGCGGAGATTTTTGCTTGAGCGCAGCTTGGAAAAACGCTCTTACGGTCGACCACCGAATACGCCCCTGAAGCTCTGATTCAAACATGGGAAGTCATGACCTTTCATAGTTGATTCCTAGAAGCTATAGCGAACTTGGGGCCATTCGTGCGGGCATAACTTCAAGAAGAAAACCGGCATGCACGCGCCAATTGTCAGGGCCATAGCCGCCTGCCATCACATAGGCCTGCGGCACATCTTTAGCTTTGAGCCAAGAATACACAAGCTTTGTGCGCTCAATGCACTGCTCGAGACTCAACTTTAACAACGCTGCACTTTTGAGAACATCTTTCTCAAACGGGTCGCTGCCATCGACAACCAACACAATATCAGGTTTCTCTCCGCCTGAGAGAATTTCCAGCTGGCGCAGGCCATTTTTCAAGAGTTCGAGATAGAAGGATTCAGCACCCTCTGGCACAGGAATATCAACAGTACTCGGCCAATAGCTGCGCTTCAGCTGCCCCTGCTCGTTGAGTGCAGAGTCTTCATCAAGGGGCCAACCCTTTTGCATATGAATGCTGAGCGTCAGAATATGTTTATCATCTTGGGTTATTTCGGCCGTTCCATCGCCTTTGTGTGCATCGAGATCAATGATCCATGCCTTTTTAATTTTATTGCGAGATTGGAGATCGCGCACTGAAACCAAAAGATCATTCACCACACAAAAGCCACGCCCCCCATGGCGCATCGCATGATGAGCCCCACCACCCAGAAAATAACAAAAATCCTCTTCGAGAGCTGTTTCGCACGCAATAAGAGTGCCGGCAGCGTGGGCAAGTCGCTTTTCAACCAACTCTTTCATAGGTCTGTTGGCAGTGGTTTCAATATAACGCTCATTAAAATTCCCATCGGCATCGACGAACTCAAAAACTTCGCCCAAAACTTCCAGAGGATTTTCTGAGAGAAGCGCATCGATATATTTCGCATCATGCACACGAAGAAGTTGTTCGCGACTGAAAGCAAGCGGATCGGCGACCTTGAGCCAGCGCTCTGTGCAACGTGAAAGTTCCGGATGCGCTCTCACAGCGGCGAGCGTGTTGGTATAGCGATCTGCTAGCAATGGAATTTGAATGCCATAATCTTGCAGGGGAGCATTGGAGTTTTCGATGGAAAGTATCACAGCCGGGTTCCTTCTTGCTTAAACCGTGGTGATATTTCTGTGCTTCATTCTTCTTCGTCTGTCCACTCCGCGCACTCTTTTGCCGCGAGAGCATTGCCAATTCCATCTAGCAATATCTTCGAAGCATCCTTATGAACGGAAAGATCTGTCCAGTATTTGAGTTTCGGATTCTGATAATCAGCTTCATCGACAAAATATCCAAGCCAATCTTGACCCATTCCTAGCCAAATTGGCTGGCGTCCCGCCAAACGGTCGGCAGATAGTTTCGAGAACAATTTTGGAAACGCCTCGCCCGGAATAGAGACAAACGAGATGTCTCCAAGAGTCAGCGATGAGATCCGTGAGCGAATGTGTTTGTTTTTGATACGGGTTTCAACAACTCGAAGATTACTTGCGAGCTTAAATAGGGAGTTGTCGACTGGAAAAAGGACCGGCACATGACATATCCCCATCATCGGCTCTTGCAGAAATTTGAGGCTTTTCAAAGGTGCATTTCTCACCGCCTCTGCAAGACGATGCCCCACTGTTGAAACTCTCTGATATGAGTCTTTGACATCAATATCGCGATCGCCATTAGGAAAAAGGTCATCGATCAGATCTGCATCATGAGCGCCAGGAATCAGCGGATAAACCTTGCCAATTGCGCCATTAAAATACAAATGCGTCGCTGGTTCAGTTCTGTACATGGATTCGCGAAATGCTCCGATAAAATCTGCAGAAAGTGCGTTATTTTCCATCCCGAGAATTGTTGGGTGTGCGGCCCATTGAGTGAGGGTTCCAAGCAAGCGTCCATCATTCTCAGCATGAAAAGAAAGTGAAACAAATTGATCTTGAATATCCTCAGGTGACGCAGAATTTGTAGAATCGTTGGCATGCCGACCTGTTTTTTGAGTGACCTTAGCCTCAGTGCGAATTGCATAAGCATCGCGCACGGCTTGAATTATGGCTGTTTCAAGCTGTTCGCTGTAGCGAGAATTTCGCCCAGAACGCGGCAGCGATCCCCACAATCCCAGAGTGTCGGGAGAATGATGGGTGTGGGTGGCTGCAACAATGAGATGAATTTTAGGGTCGACAATTTCTCGCACTTTGGCCTCTATGCGGCTCACTTGTGCGCCCGACAAACCTACGGCATCAACACTGACAAGCGCAGCAACTTCGCCCAAAGATGATTCAACCACCAGTGCCCCCGCGTAAAGCGGATCGTGGATTCCGGCGCCGTTCAGACGAGGCGTTTTCAGAAAAAATGTTCCGTATCCACCCATAGGAAGTTGCAGTCGGGTGCTGATATCAATATTCGCCAATCCCGCTTTGAACGTCCCAGCTTCGGCGCTGCCCACCCAGGCTGACAGCGAGCCTACAAGTGTGAGCAGAGCGCAGCATGCGAATCCCAATCTGGCATCTTGTGAGCGTTCGGGTATGCTCTTGTGCATCTTTGCTTTCAGGGAGAACCACATATGTCCATCTCCGAACTGTTGATTGGTTGTAAATTCAGATTCAGTCAAACGCCAAAGCCTCTGGTCAAAACATTGCTCTGTTTTTTGATACTAGCGGGAATTGAAGCACGCCAGCAAAAGGCTCATGCCAACACTACAACTCTCGAAGCTGGATTTGCCAAAGAAAGTATCACTCCTGACATCACCGACCCTAAGCGACCCATTTGGATTGCGGGTTTCGGTCAAAAACGACAAGCACGCTCCATCCACGACAACCTCTGGGTGCGCGCGGTTGCTCTTAGCAACGGCAGTCGCAGGGGAGTCATCGTTTCACTCGATGCGATCGGATTTATGCACAACGACATTCTCGACGTGAGAAATGCTGTGCAAAAAGAACTCAAACTCGATTTCGTTATCATAGCATCAACCCACAATCACGAAGCTCCCGACCTCATTGGAATCTGGGGACCAAGCCTTCTGAAAACGGGCGTTGACTCGCGATATCTGGGTTTGGTGAAGAGTCAAACTGTCAAAGCAATTCAGGCATCTGTTGCAGCGCTTGAACCTGCACGATTGCAACGCATGGAATTACCAAACGTAGGCGCAGATGTTCTCGTCGATACGCGCATGCCGCAAGTTTTTGATTCCAACGTGCGAGCGCTCCGATTCATCAGCGCCGCATCGAACCAAAATCTCGGCATTCTGCTCACCTGGGCCAATCATCCTGAAGTCCTCTGGAACGCCAACACAGCCATTACCTCTGACTTCGTCCACTACCTGCGCGAAGGTATTGAAAGTGGAATTCAGTATGCCGACACAACCGTGCAGCCAGGACTCGGTGGAACGGCCGTTTTCATCAATGGCGCGGTGGGAGGTCTCATGACAACTCTCGATTCAACTCCTGTTGTTGACGCTGTTCTAAATGAAACTCTCCTCACACCAAGTTTCGAAAAAGCGAGAGCTGTGGGCTACCGAGTCGCCGAAGCTGTCCTAGGAGGTGTTGCTGCCGGCGCAGAAACAGAAGTCACTGACAACACCTTTCATTGGACCTCAAAATCACTGCTGTTGCCGGTAGACAATGGCAAATTCAGGGCTGCGGCAATGCTGCGAATCATCCGCCGCAAATTCGAATCGGGCTTCAAAACTCGAAGTGAAGTTGGCCTATTGCAATTGGGAGACACTTGGATTGGCACGATTCCGGGCGAACTGTATCCGGAAATTGCGAACGGTGGAGTGGAAGCACCCACAGGAAATGATTTCAATATGACAACACCCGTTGAAGTTCCCGCCCTGCGAACCGTCATGAAAGGGCAAATGAACATGCTCCTTGGCTTAGCCAACGACCAAATTGGTTACATCATTCCAAAGAGCCAATGGGATGAGAAAGCCCCATTCACCTACAACGATGAACCCTATGGTGAGGAGAATTCGCTCGGGCCAAACACAGCACCTCTGATTCACAAGGCACTTCTTGAAGTATTTGCAAGCGCGCAAGCAGAACAATAATGAGCAATAAATACTTATCGAGGTTTCAAATGCACACTTCTTTTTTTGTGCTGCCAGTACTCGCAGCAACAACCTATCTTTCAAGTTGCACTACAACAAGAGCAACAACTGAAGCTCAAAAATCACCCTCTCCCGATGCAGCGCGCTTATCGGTCACTGAGGCCGTTGCGACAAGCAGCCTTCCCAAAGTGCAAGTGCATACTTTCAAAAACTTGCCGCAAGTGAGTACGGCCTATTTTCCCAAAGAGTTTAATTATGCCGAGGGTGGTTGGAGTGGAGCGAGTCAAGTACAAACTCAACCTGGTCTTTTTAACGCAGAAGAACTTTGGACAGTGAACGACCGTGGTCTCAATCTTTACCTTGAAGCCAAGGATTCGCGCGACAATCTTCAATTTAAAAATGGCGATCGCTACTTCCCACATCCGAACTTCAATCAAACCCTTTTTCGCATCAAACTTTCTTCCACAGGAGAAGGGCGAGTCTTGGAGCAAATAGGTTTGAAGGCTCTCGGCGCCCCCACGAATGGCCTCCCATCAGCCATCGCCGAACTTTCAACAGGAGAAAAACCTTTTGAAATGAAATCGTCCAAAGGCCCCTTTGCTCGCTTGCCACTGTCGCCCCGCGGATTCGATTTTGAGGGTGTTGCACAAACCTTCGATAAAAATGGTCAGCGCGAATTCTGGTTGGTGGAAGAATACGGGCCATCGGTTCTGCGTGCCGACGCATTGGGCAACATCACTCAGCATTGGAAGCCTTCGAAAAATCATCAAATCCTTCAAAACTCACTCCCCTGGATTTTTCGACACCGGGCCGACAATCGCGGATTTGAGGGTCTCACTGTTTCCGGAGCTCACGTCATTGCTGCCTTGCAGTCACCGCTCGATGAAAAAGGCGGAGCTTCGGGCGAGCCAGGTCATGGCAATAAAAATACTCCGCTCCACCGCCTGGTTCGCATCCACCGAGACACCGGCGAGGTTGAACAATTCGCTTACAATCATAGCGAAAATGCAACAAGCACTGGAGGAAAGCACAAAGACGTTAAGATAGGCGACCTTGCAGCGCTAGATGAGTCAGGGAACCGCTTTCTTGTCCTTGAGCACTCAAACGCTCGCAAGCACATGGTTTTGATTGAAGCTCGTATCACTCCACAAACAACCCGACTCCAAGACACCAACTCATACGAGGCAGGAAAAACGTCGTATACGCCAGTTGAAACAAAGATTGTCGCAGACTTGAGCCCTTTGCTCGCAGGCTTAGAACTTCCGGAAAAGGCAGAGGGCATTATGTTGCTCGATGATAAAACATTGGTCGTCGTTTTCGATAACGACCACTGCATTGAACCTCTCCTCGCCGGGAAATCTGCACCAAAAGAATGCGAAAACCTCATGGTCACCATTGGATTTCCATCACCTCTCTTCGCCTCGAAGTGAATGCGAGCATTTGAATTGAGACAAGTGACAAAATGGAACACCTCTGCTAAGCAAATGCAGTCTTCAGAGAGAGGTTTTCCCATGAAAAAGGTCACCGTGTATTCAACGCGTGTTTGCCCCTACTGTGTTGCGGCAAAAACACTGCTGACAAACCTCCAGGTTGGATACGAAGAAGTTTTTCTCGACCAGCAGCCAGAATTGTGGAGTCGGCTCAGCGCCGAAAATAATGGCTGGCGCACTGTGCCCATGATTTTTATTGGCGGTGAATTTCTCGGTGGGTACACCGACATCAGAGCACTCCACGAGGCCGGGCTACTCCTGCCTAAAATTTACTCTCCGGTTTGAAAGGGAGTCACTCGTGCGTGCGTCCAGGCCATTCAATTGTGTTCAATTCCCGCTCTTTGTTCTGGCTCTGATTCTTCTCGCACCCGCTTGTGTCTATCGGTTCGCCAATAGCGAACGCTATCTCTCGCCACAGCCACGCACCCTCTTCATTTCATCAGTGATCGACACCACCTCACGTGCTGGTCAGTCGGCACGACTCATGGCCGCACTCAAACGCCTCCTCGCCCAGGATCGTTCTTTTATCATCACCGATTTAAAAACAGCGCGCTGGGGTTTGGAGCTACAAATAACCGCAGCAAGCCGAGCAATCACTCGTGTTGAAAAATGCGATCAAGGCAATGAAGTTCTTGCCAGTGGTTCGGCAAACTGCGCACAAATTCGCGCAAACGGAAAACTTCCCGACATTTCGGCTGAAGAAGAAATTGCACAAATCACTGTGCAAGCGCGCGCCATTGATCTTGAAACTGGTGCTGTTCTTTTTCAATCGAACCTCCCGAACCTCACAACCGGCCCCTACCCCGTTGTCGGCGATGGTTCAGTGCGCGCATCATTAAGCAACAAACAAAGCCTTCACACTTTGCGCTATCTCGAAAACAGCGAAAACGCATCTGAGGCTCTTGCACAAATCGCAGCCCAAAGAATTTACGAACAACTTATTGGTATTCCTCCCCCGGCACCTTCTTACTGAAAACCAGGAGCATTCATGTTTGTTGAACGGGTCAAAAGTCACGAAGCACAACTTAAAACGATCGCAACGGCAGTGCGTTGCCTCGGCATGGATGCAGTTCTCAAGGCCAAATCAGGACACGTTGGTTTGCCATTAGGCGGAGCCGATATTGGTACTTTTCTTTACTTCGCCGCAATGAACCACTCGCCACAAAATTCTCACTGGTTCAATCGTGACCGCTTTGTGTTGTCGGCTGGTCATGGTTCGATGCTGCAATACGCTCTTCTGCATTTGGCAGGCTACGACGTAAGTTTAAATGACATCAAAGAATTTCGTCAGTGGGGCAGCAAAACGCCTGGTCATCCAGAGTTCGGTCACACCGAAGGAGTTGAAGTCACAACTGGCCCCCTTGGCCAGGGCATCGCAAATGGTGTTGGCATGGCACTCGCAGAACGCATGCTTGCAGCCCGCCTGAACCACTCAAGCCAAGAGACACCAATCAACCACAAAACTTATGTGATTGTTGGCGACGGATGCCTTATGGAAGGAATTTCGAGCGAGGCCTGCAGCCTCGCGGGGCATCTTAAGCTCGAAAAACTGATCGCATTTTATGATGCAAACAACATCACCATTGATGGAACTATCGACATTTCATTCAGCGAAGACGCTGGAAAAAGATTTGAGGCGTTCGGCTGGCGCGTTCTGAGAGCCGATTCACACAATTTCGTTTCATTGGCTGAGGCACTCGACACTGCTGATCGTGAAAATTTAAATTCTCCCCGCCCAACTCTTGTGGTGTGCACTGGAGTGGCTGGAAAAGGCTCACCAAAATGGGAAGGCAAACCGAAAATTCACGGCAACCCCATGAGCGCCGAAGACGTCATTGAGGCCAAGAAACATCTTGGAATTAACAACACCGAACCCTTTTCCGTTGACTCCTCGGCATACTCTGCAGCGACCTCGTGCCTCGCGGCATTTGCACTGCCCGAATACGAAAGGTGGAACAAGCAAGCCGAAGGAATGCTCCAAAAGTGGCGCACTCAAAATCCAACAGCATTAAAGCAATGGGAAGCGCACACAACAGAGTTTTCCAACATCGATGCTGCTGATGCACTTTGGGATTCTTTGGGAACAAAAATGGCAACTCGTGTTGCGAGCGGAAAGGCTCTTGCATGCCTTGCAGAAGCCAACCCAACTCTCGTGGGCGGAAGCGCCGATCTTGCCGGGAGCAACAACACAACTTTGCCTGGTTCATCTTTTGTGATGCCAGGTGAATATGCCGGAAGAAATATTCACTTTGGTGTGCGTGAACATGCGATGGCAGCGATATCCAACGGCATGGCGTTGCATGGGGGCTTCCGACCTTACTGCGCGACATTTGCTGTTTTCTCTGACTACATGCGTCCGAGCATCCGACTCGCTGCTCTCATGAAAGTTCCAACTATTTTTATTCTCACACACGACAGCTATGCCGTGGGAGAAGATGGTCCAACACACCAACCTGTTGAGCACGCTGCAAGCATGCGCTGCATTCCCAACCTAGAAGTCTTGCGCCCGGCTGATGCACGCGAAACTCTCATGGCTTGGGAACTCGCACTTTCGCACACAAAAACACCAACCGCTCTTCTTCTCACGCGTCAGGATGTTCCTTCACTCGACGACCTGTTGCATACCCCACGCAGTCCGAAGGATGTCGCAGAAGGTTTGCGCGCTGGAGCATACCTTCTCAAGGATTTTGATGCGCCAACACATGCGCAAAAACTCACCATGGTTGCATCTGGTTCCGAGGTCTCTGCGGCGCTGAAAGCTGCACTTTGGCTGCAAGAGCAAAAGTTCGAAACTCTCTCGGGTGAAGGAATTCAACTCAACGTGCGCGTTGTCAGCTGTCCTGCGCCTCAGAAGCTTGCGCGCGACCCCATTGCACTCAATCGTCTCGTTCCAGATGGCATTCCAACCGTGGCGGTGGAAGCTGGAGCTCCACAAGGATGGGCTGACATCGTGGGCCGCTCCGGAGCGATTTTCGCCATGACCGATTTCGGCGCCTCGGCGCCTGCTGAAACACTGACCCAAAAGTTTGGTTTCACGCCTGAGGCAATTGCCGAGCGGTCTTTGAATTATCTGAACCTGCGTGTTCGCGCCCACTGAAAAACATTCTGCCTTCCCTCAGTGTCGAATCCTTAGACACTGAAGGAAGGGTTAAACACCCTTAATTCATCCACCATTCATAGCTGGACATCTGGCATGTGGTTTGCTCGTCTTCTCTCAGGAGTGGAATTGAAATTCAATGCCACGAGGGAGGCTTCCCATGACCCTTCAAATCAAAAGCATTCAAACAGTGATTGGTTTGGTGGCACTCACACTCTTCAGTGGATGCGAGCTCCCCCCAGTAAAAACATTCGAAATACGCCCGAGCAACCCAAGTGCACCGGGCAGAGCAACACAGGCCGCAGATAGAAATACGGTTGAAGCAGGAAATCGCCCCGACAGCGCCCCACATTGGATTCAAATTATCTCCGCAAGCGATACCGTTTTTAAAGCTGAGAACACAGATTCCTCTGCTCTCGCGAAAGAAGAAAAATGTGCGTTGCCGCGCGGAACAAGGCACTCATTAGCAAGCTCGCCGGAATGGATTGGTTCCCATGCAAAAGTGAGGCTCAAACAGCCCATGGTGGGATGCTCGTTCACTACCGGCTGGATATTTGCGGCTCACATTGGTTCATCTAGCGACGAACCACCGGTTCAAGGCACTGAGACCCGCACAACCGTAACCACACTCTACACGACTGAAAACACTGCCATGGAAGGTGGACCGAAAGATCGTTGCGGCAGAAAACTCAACACACTCGACGACTACATGAACTGGCGAGCAGAAGAGGTGAGTGTCGCAATGGATCGCACGGCACTCCCATATGGAACCCTGATTCGAATTCCAGAGATTGAAAAGCGACTGAAAGTGAAAGATCCCATTCCCTTTAAGGTGGTCGATACCGGGAGTGCCTTTGTTGGAAAAGGTTTTACTCGAATGGATATCTGTGTTGGCCATAGTCAATCTACAATATTTTCATCACAGTATGTCTGGATGAGCCATGGATCATTTGATTTTGAAGTCATCAGCATGGGTAAATCGTTCGACTGCTACTAAGCACCTTAGGCAATCTTCGTGCACCTCTGTGCACTTAGAATCTTTATTAATACAGTTATTTACAGGTACACCAGCCAGACCTTTGTCACAGAAACTGTATATTTTAGCCGTGTTGCCGATACGCTCCTTAATAGGATTGGCCGGAGCGTCGCGATGGGTGAAAAAAAGCTTCAAGACAACATCATTAAAGACGTGGTCGAGAAAATCGATGTTTTTAAATATTTGTCCATCCAAGACATTCTGTCAGCGATCTATGCTGAATTAAAGCAACAGACCCTGCGCTATTCCTACCGCGCATTCTCGCGCGATCTGGGGTTCGGCGAAACAAACTACCTTCATCTAATTTGCACTCACCGGCGTCAACTCTCTCCGCGCAGTGCCCAACAGGTTGTCAGTCACCTCGGTTTGCATGGCGATAGGCGCATGTGGTTTCTTTCGCTCGTTGAACACAACGGCGCCCGTGATACCGCACAACGCACCGCAGGTATCAAAAAAGCATTTGAGGTGCGGCAAAAATCAATTCAAAATGAACTCACGCGCGATGAAATGGAGTTCTTTGGAAAGTGGTATCACCCCGTTGTGCGAGAGCTCGTCGGTAGCACTGAATTTTCACCCGACCCCCGCTGGATAGCAGCACATTTGCGGCCCCGAATCACCGCAGAGCAAGCCAAGCAAAGCCTCGAGTTGTTGTTACGTCTTGGCTACGTGGAAATGGACGAAAATAATCAAATTCGCCCTTCATATTCACTCATCCGTGTGCCTGAAGGAGCAAATCACCTTTCTATCCACAAGTACCACCAAGAAATGCTGCAACTGAGTGAGCGAAGCCTCAGCGAAATTGATGCCGAAGAACGTGACTTGAGCGCTCTCACTGTTGTGCTTGGGAGCGAACATGTAGCCCAAGTGAAACAGATGCTGCGCGACGTGCGCAAGAAGATCATAGCACTCAGCGAACAACAGACAGACGATATGCAGGTTTACCAAATGAACATGCAACTTTTCCCGGTGACAGGACGCAGCAAATGAAGAAACAATTCGGAAAACAGAGTTATTTTCTGAGAGTTGTGTTGGCAGCGTATATTTTCGTTCTTCCCGTTGCATGCGCAGTGGAGGTTGAAAATCCAGATAACCCAAATCCAATTTCACCCAAACCCAGTGCCGGCAGCAATAAAACAGTTGGTGATTCAGGTTCAGCTTCGGGAGCGTCTGGAAAATCGACAACTTCAGTTCCCATTCCCACGCTCACATGCACCGTGAACATTTCACGCGGTGCTGCAAATAGCTCAGGAAAAGATGGGGCTGTGATTGCTCTTCCAGAAACTGATACTTATCAAAACTCTGATCTTCTCTTTCGTACATACACAACGGCTAGCTTTCTTGAAGTCAAAGAGCAGGTCTTTAATTCGGGTACTTTCTCAACAGGTGAATACTCATTTGAGTTCAGAAAACCTGATGGCAATGCCTGCAAGGTTCCAGTGACAATCACCAGCGATGATATTCTCAACAAGGTGAAATTGACTCTCCAAATTGACTTCCCGAACTGAAAGGCAGCACGACTATGACCCTGACGTTAGTGCGGCAGTCCGAGCACGCTCACGTTCTCATTTGTAGCTCTTGTGGTGAAGGCTGCAAGCGCTCGTGCACCGACATCGAGAAGCCGGAAAACTCAAATCCGAGCCGCCAATTAAAAATTGAGATTGAAAAATCTCTTCTCGGTGGCCAAAAACCAGGTTGGCTCGTACGTGTTGTTGAAAGCAGTTGCCTTGATGTTTGTCCTGTTGGTGCAATCAGTGTGCGCCTTGTGGGAGCTGAGGGTGTGCAGAATAGAGTTCTCACCTGGACAGTCAAACCAGAACAAGACACTGAGCACATCATTGAAGAATTAAAGAAACATTTACAACGAACGGCATAACAATAAAGAGTTTGCTGACCCCTTCTGGATTGAGTTCATCTATGACTAATATCGCACCAAAGACACTTGAATTTCTCTCCTTGGTTTCTTCTGCCGCACTTGCCAATCCCTTCAGTGAAGCTCGAGATCTCTTCGATACTCAAATTGTCCAAAACTATCTTGGCCAAAAAGCAAATCGCGAGAACACGGCAGAACTTGTAGCTCGAGAGGCTCAGCGAGTGGTTCAAGAAATTATTCACCCTCTCGGACTCAAAAAGTTTGAGTCACCTCCGAAAATCAAGCAAATTGTCGCAGACGCTGCTCTTTTTGCTGTGTTCCACAAATTTATAGATGAATTCGATAAATATATAGAGCTACAAAATTCAACCTCAGGAAAGTGTTTGCCTCTGCCATTCGCAGAGAAAATTCTCACGGATCTGAAACAATTAAACCTCGATTTTCCAAACGCACATGTCGTTGCTCTCTTCTTTCAAATGCGCCGAGCTTTTTTCTTTATCAATCGCTATGTGAGCGGCCAATCAGCGCCCGTGCGATCGCTTCGAGAACGTCTCTGGCGCAGCTTGTTCACACATGATTTGCGCGCCTACTTAAAGACGCTTCATCGAAACATGGAATCTTTTCCAATTCTTTTACTCGGAGAAACGGGTGTAGGAAAAAGCCAAGCCGCAGCTGCATTGGGCCGCAGCGCTTATATTCCATTCGACGAGAAAAGCGGGCAATTTGAGGCAAGTTTTCTCGACATCTATCTTTCAGCCAACATTTCAGAATACCCCGAGACACTCGTCGAGAGTGAATTATTCGGCCACAAAAAAGGTTCATTCACCGGCGCTGTTGAAAATTATGCTGGTTTATTGGGTCGCACCCACTTGAATGGCGTGTTGTTTCTTGATGAAATTGGCGAACTATCATTACCAGTTCAGGTAAAACTTCTCCGTGTTCTACAAGAGCGCATGTATTCACCCGTGGGTAGCCATGAGCAAAGGCGCTTTTCGGGTCGATTGGTGTCGGCCACAAATGCGAACATGTTCAACCGAATTGCCCAAGGGGAATTTCGCGCCGATCTGTATTATAGATTGGCCTCTGACATCATAGAAATCCCCTCACTTCGAGAACGTTTTGCCGCTGCTCCCGCTGAAAAGCGTCTGCTGACCGAGCGCATTCTGAATCGCCTTTTGGGAGAAACATCACCAGAGCAAATTGAAAACAGTCTCGAGCTTGTTTTGCAGAGCATACCTGAAAACTATAATTGGCCCGGAAATTTGCGAGAGTTTGAGCAGCGAGTTCGGAGTGTCATTCTTCACGGGCCCGATTCAATTGCGATGACCCCACTTACAGGGCGCTCACAAAATGCAGACCACGATGACACACTCAAAACCGCATGGGAATCCGTGCGGTGGACGGCTGATGAATTGTTGGCCCACTATGCTCGCAGTGCTTACGCCAAATTGGGGTCGTTCGAAAAAGTGGCTCAACGCCTTGAGCTCGATTGGCGGACTGTGAAAAAATGGGTGCACGTGGAAAAAATGTAGGAGTTGACATACAATTTTTGCATCCTTATCACGAACAGTGGATCTTATATACCTAAAAATATGAAACTATTTATTTGGCATTCGAATTGCAGTAGCCATTACAGAACAACCTAGGAGGGTGTCTCATGAAAGCTTCACTCATGAATTCAATGTGCGTTTTTTCGATTCTTTCCTTGGCCCCTTTCGCTAGCGCAGAGGCTCGTCAAACGCGCTTAATCGCAGATTCGAGCTCTCAAGAAAAGAATGAGCGCGATGAACAGCTGGATGTAGATGAAGACACTGACGCCGAAACAAAAAAATCAAAATCGAAAAGGAAAGCCAACGTCCGTCAAGCGCCTCAGCAGAAGCCTTCCAACACAGGCTACTGGTACATGCGAGTGCAACAACTTCCATTGCTAGGCATGGCAGCAGTTTCCGACACAGGCGTTGCCGACGTTGAATTCATGAAAGTCATCAATCCTAATTTCCATATCGGCCCAACGGTTGTTTACCACTTTGGCAAGATGCAAGACACAAAAATGCAATCGTTCAATCTGGGAGTGCGTGCCGACCTCATCTTGAACGAATTCGGCAATGTTGGTGATGTTTATGTTTCAAGCGCTTTCATGCTTGGAGCATTTCAAAGTAAAACAAAGTCGGTTTTGCCAAGCTGGGGCGAACAACCTGAACGAATCACTTGTGACTTCACATCGAAAGGTTTTCACCGCGTAGGTGCGTTTGTCGCAGGAAAATTATGGACATTGTCCGATACCTTGCACGTCACAACCGGGTTGGGCGTCGTGAAAAGCAAAATATCTGGCAAGGACACTCAGTCTGGATTTTGTGAAGATAAGGCTGTCCGGGAGTCAGATGGGGTGACATTGCCATGGTTCGACCTCGGAGTTGGCTTCAAGATCTAACCCACTCAGGCTTCTTAAAGAGTGCTCGCGAGTAGAGTCAGACATTCAGAATTGCCTGTACACCCCTTGCAGAGACAAACTCTTCAAGGGGCTGTATTTTTTGGGAAAACATCTCCCGATTCGACCAAATTCCTGATTGAAGTCAAATTTTCTACTTTTTCTCCGATATCACTACCAGGGAAGGTGCATGAGGCATGCACGTTAACAGGGTGGTCTATGTCGAGATTGTCTCAACAATCGGGTTTCTCACTCGTCGAGCTTATGATCGGCGCAGCCATTCTTGTCGCTGTTTTCGGCGGATCGTTCATGTTGCTTCAAAAAACCCGAGCCGGCGTGAATGCAAGAAACTCCTCTGGGCCACATCTCTATTTCGAGTCGTTCGCATCGAGTCGTTTGAAACTCTATTTTTCGAAGCTCATGCAATGGACAACCCATATGGGCGCTTCCCCCGGGCAGTCAGCAAACGTAGACAATTTTTGCCAGGACACTAAGAACTTTGCATATGCATCAGGGGCGTTAGATTTTGGTTTTGCCCCGAGAGCGACCGCACAGCGAACCTTGGGTGCGGATATGCGCATGTCACTCAGTACACTTGAATTCGTTCAAGTGAGCAATCGGCCTTTGACGGGTCGAGTTGCCGAGAACGGCTTTCCTTGGGGAGCAATGGTTCCCTTCAGCAACCGAACAGGTGCAATTTCCGGAATTGATACCGTTAATTTTAATCTCGACGCCCTGTGCCGTGGAGATAAGCTCCCGACATCTGGAATAGGCGCGGAGATGTGTGCTTGGGTGGACGTTTGCTCTGGCCAAGAGGGAAACAGATCTCCCAATCCTGTGCCAAACCCAAATCCCACGGCCGATGGCGTGCCAATTTTGGCCTACACTTCGGTGGGTGGTGGAGATGTCATGGGTTTGGATGGGAGAAACAATTTTCGCATGTGCTTTGCATTTGTTGGCAATTTATTTTCGCGTGTGGGTGATTTTACGAACGCTGCAGCTGCGTCTTCAACAGGGCTCAACGCAGTTGATAACCCTGCAGTGCTTGGCTTGGCAGTTGCCACCGCACAATTTACCAACACAAGCACGGGAGCAACTATCACGTGCGATCAAGCAAGGTATGAAATGAATCGAAGCCTGAAAGTGAGGCTCGACCTCTATACGACACTCAACGCAGACAAATCATTTCGCAGCGGACTTCAACAACATTTTCGGACTCGTAAGGAAATTACGAGTGAAAAGCTTGGGGTTGCAATTCCGAATTGCGACAACCCATCACGCGACGCGCCCATTGATGCAGCCGGCAACAGTGTTTGTATAGCAGATCCTACGTGGATTTATAGATGCGCGAACACCTGTGCAGATCCTATTCAAGTCGGAAATTAAAAATTTTCTGAAAAGGAGAATTGTGATGAAATGCCAATTGAACCGAAAAAGAAATGAGAGAGGATCAAGCACAACGACAGTGCTTATCTTCGCTTCAGCAATTGCGGTGTCGTCGGGTGTGCTCATTTCGCAGTTACGGGATAACAAAAAGTCGGCAAAACAAGAAACCGAAGCCGACATCGAACGTCGCGTGAATGAAGCAGCATTGCAGTCAGTCACTCAACTGATCACGAACGGCTCTCTTTACTTCAACTCAGCGTGTGGAATTGCAGAACCACAGATCAACGGTAGCGTCGCTGGCTACGAGAAACCAGGGGGCTGCGGAACAGTTCGGCCCAACTTTGCGCTTTCGTGCAACGGTGGCCCAGTTGCATGGAGATACGAGCGCCGCGATCCTTCGCCCACAGTTGTTTGCAAGGCGGCGAAATGTGAAACTGTGGACGTTTGTGTTCCCATCACTCGCAAAGATGCTGCGGGAAAGCCTATCCAAGAAAAAGTACAAGTGACAGTTACATTTGTAGAATATAAGCCCGAAAAAACCGCAAATGGCAGTGGTTTGGCTGTTGAGCGAAGCTTTGGATATTTAAGGGCACAGCGCGGCGGTCGCACGACCACTGGACAATTTTTCTCAACGCTCAACGCAAAGGTCAACTTCGGTGCTAAGCAAGATGCGAACAAAGGCCTTATTGGCAAGCACGGAGGTGCTGACACTTGTTTTTATATGAGGCCAGCGACAGTCGCTCAAGATTCTGGAAATTTGGGTTTTGCCGCGCGCGCCAATACAGGCAAGTATTCTTTGACTCAGCTCGAACCTCGCCCCGATGGAAAATTGGCCGACGAATTCGAGCGTCCGTTTTACCCAGATAAATTAGCGGCAACTGTGACAGATGCCGACTACGCCGTGCTCTCAACGTATCGAGATAACCTTATTAACACCTACTATAAAAGCGCAGAGAAATATCGCGGCGCAAGACCCGCCAACGAAAAGTGGAGCACAAACGCAAACCGCTGGCAACCCGCTTCCCGCGGCCGCTACGCTAGCCAGAATCAAGTCATTACAAACCATCTTTATTCGGGAACCCGTGCGAACGAATACTTTGTTGGCGTGATGCCGGAAAAGGGGGCTGAGGGAGGTCCTGATTTTCAATATTTTCTGACCGGATCGAAATCGAGACCAACTAAATGGAATTCTGCAAGCACAGGAGACTATAGGAGTGGCTGCGGATCAGCAGGCACCAATGCAGACTTTTGCACAAAGGTTTACATTCCCTACAAGGAACACAAAGCGACCTTGAATAGAAAGTGCATCAAAGAGCCTGTTTCTCTCGAATCGGTTGCAGCCGATTCCGAAGAGGGGGCGAATAATCCACTGCCACAAGTTTTTTATGCCGACCGCGCAGTGCAGGTGAGCTGCAGCGCGACATGGGTCGATAAAGTTCAAGCACTTCTGGCCGAGGAGAAGATCGCGCTCGATGGTCGCGCAGCTCAAGACAAAGTCGGACGAGAGACAACAGCCGAAATGGCTATTGCAGCACTCGAAGTTGATGACGATTTTCTCGACGGCAAAGGCAAGTGGGCAGTGAATCCGAGCGGTAAAGGAGGCATTCATCCTCTGCGCGCTGCCTACGATTCTTTTGTATCTGAGACTATGACGGGAATTGGGTACCAAGCAGTCGATAGGTACACAGTAAAATATGTCAGTGACAAAGACGTTGCAAATTGGGAAACTCAAACAACAAAAAATGCCGACGGAACAGAGACTTCAACACGTGTCAGAGTGAGTGTGACTCCCGGAAAGAAGCGAGATTTCTCAATCTATAAAATCGAGAACTTAGGAAGCCCAATTGTTGCAAACCGTCACACATCAATGACATGTGCGTATTTTTCATACTTCAACGCAGAAACACCCACGAAGTGTAGTTATTCGTACACAACCAAGGACGAAGCTGGATTTGTTTGCCGAAACAATGATGGATGTTTCGACGAAACAACACTCATTCGAATGTCAGATGGCAGCGACAGACTCATCACTGAGCTCAAAATGGGAGAGTTCGTTTACAATCCTGTCACCAAAATGCCAGCGCGTATTACAAAACTCACCATTGGGCCGGAACTCAAACCCCTCATCAATGTGAGCGTTGGAGGTCGTGTTGTGAAGGTCACAGATACGCATCCCTTCATGACTCGCCGAGGATGGATTCAAGCTAAAAATCTTAAGACAAGCGATCAAGTTCTCAGCGGTAGCAAGGTTTATCTGCCGGTCACTGCTGTTGAGCTCGGCGCTTCCGGCCGAACCGTGGCAAACTTGGCTCTCGAAGGGCCCGCGAGTCAAGCCGAACTTCACTATGTCTTGGCCAATGGCGTTGTCACAGGTGATCTCGTCATTCAAAACATGCTTGAACTTAAAGCCTCGAGCAAGTGAATTAGAATGAAAGTCACACCCAGCAATAAAAAACGCGCAAGCCACCAGGGTGGTTTCACCCTGGTGGAACTCATGCTGAGTGTTTCCTTTCTCTTGGTCATCGCGACTGCTGGAAGTTCTCTCCTGCGAGACTACATGGCCACAGCGAAAACTCTACGCATTGCAGGTGATGCAAACACAGAGTTAATGAGAGTGCTGCGTGATTTGCGAGGCTCCTTTCAAACCGCTCAGCCGCGCGGAAGTTTAGAACGTGGCTGCGTTTTGCAATACAATGGTGTTGCCAACGGCAGAGCTAACCTGAACAACTACAGGTGTAATTTCACTGCTGCCGGCCAGGGTGGTGGCCCTCTGCGCACCGATGGAGTTGGTTTCGCAATTAATGCGGCAGGCAACCCAGGAACTGCTTTCGTCAACGCCTGCGAAGCAATTCCTGCGGGTGTAAATTTGCCAACCGGGCGTGGAGGCTTCCTTGTGCCGCCCATTTCTCCAGATGCTTTGAATAATTGGGGTGCAGCGAACCAAGTGTGTCCTGCTGCATGCGCTGCAGGACAACGCCCTGTGATTAAATTTCTAACTTCGGATGCAAACGGCGCGAATCCTCGGGAAATTGTGCAAAGGCAAATTCCCAAAATAATAGCTTCATCAAGCGACTTAAATCTCTGGGGTGGAGTTATTTGCGCATCGTATTTTCGCGACACCGTAAGAAGACTTCAAGGCCTTTTTGGAGAGAACACGGGCGCCTTTGCGCCAAACTATTTGAGTGTCACAACATTCATTGCACGCGGTCGTTTCGATGTTTTGCCGCCACTCGATCCCACTGCCCCACCCGACGCACCTCGTCGGCTCAGCAATTATATTTGGGTTCATGGAGGAATGATCTTGGAATTCAATGATGCCCAGGAGATGAGCACATATAAATGTACCGCTGGGGCGCTTGGCTGCTAGACTCTCCCAACACTTTCATTTCTCATTTTCCAAACCCGCACAAATGATTCTCGCAGGGCTTTCTGAGGGCGAAAGGGTGGTTCGCTTCCCAACAGAGGACCTTAAGGAAGGTCAAAGAATTTCAGCTGGCATTTGAGCCGGGCTTAGGTTGGTTTGTGATCTTTGAAATAATCTTCAGACAGAACAACGTGAGCTCAGGAGTCCGCTCACTGACATTCAAAAGTGAGCCCAAACGATGCGCCATGACCGCGGAAAGCTCTTCCACTGGGATATGCTTTTCAAGCACCGCTTTGCGGATGAGTTCATCGAATTCCTGCGAAATCCACCAGAGTTTTATACTCTCCGCATTCATTGTCTCTTTTTTCTTTGCTGGACGTTTGGTTGCCGACAAAGGCTGTGTGCTCTTACTTTGGGGAGTCTTTTCATTTGCCGGGCTCTTTGTGCCGGACTTAGCTTTCGCTGGTTTTGTTTTCATTCCAGGAGCAGTTTTGTTTTTCTTGAAAGAAAGCACTTCACCCATGACACGCCTCACTTCACAGAAGAGATGCTGGTTGGACACTGCGTCTCTCAACCAACACTACCACAGACCACCGGGTTTGTTCGACTCCCGCCAAGCTCTTGCGGCCTGCTTTACAGACGGGATATCGGCCTCTTTTTCGAGTGTCTTAAAGAGTTCTTCAAGCTCCTGTTTTGACACACTTCCTTCCCTCGCCCAGCGCGTTCCCAAGGCCAGCCAAGCTTCCTGTTCCTTCAACGCTCCCTGAGATTTCAGCCAGGGCCACAAAATGTGTCTATCACGAGCGAGTGTGGGTTGGCTCTGTGCCAGCCGCAATGCTTCCTCGGCCGAGCGTTGAGCACAAATTGAGGAGTTTCCTGGGGATTTGAGGATTTCCATCCACCGTTCGCTTGGCACTGCCAAAACAAAGGTATCCCACTCTCGTCGGCTCAGAGTCGAAGATTCAAGTAAAAAACGATCACAGAGTTCTTTGCGTTGCAAAGTCCGATCTGGACGGCGGAGAACTTCTGAACGCATGCTGCGGCGTAAAAGTTTTTTATTCTTCTCGGGCTGCTCCAAATCCCATTGCATCACGCGCACAGATGCCAATTGAGGCCAGAAATCTGTGTCGTCTATCGATTGAGACTGCTTCTTTTCGAGACTCTGAACGTGTGACCAAAGGTCATCTTGTCCGCTCCTGCGCAATTCTGAAAAGAGCGCTTCAGCACGCTTATCATTTGGCGACACCGTCATTTCCAGCGCCAAACGCGTGAGTCGGTTGGGTGATGATTCCTTCATATTTGACGCTAATTTGCGCGAAGGCTTGATCTTTTGTTGTCGCAAAATTTCTGGCGCCAACTTCGCAAGCATTTCGTTCGAAGCAAAGAGAGCTGCACAACGTAACAGGCGTTCCTGATCGTCTTTGCTCCATTTTAACATCGGTAGAAATTTTCCACTGTTCTTCTTTAATGCGACAATCTTCACTTCATTCGCTTTAAAGAAATCGATTGCATCGCCGCATTGCTTGTAGGCTAACAAGTATGGTCCGAGAGCACTTTGCAGCGTAACTTTTCTCTCTTCAAGAAATTTTAAATATGAACTTTGTGGAAATTTCTTTGAAAATTCTTCGATGAGATCGAGTTGAACAGCTGCATCGTCGGGAAGAGTTTTGAGACTATTTCCTGCCATATTGCCAGCATCATTCACAAGCCCGTTGAGATGACAGGCACGAATCTGTTCAATTTCTCCTTCTTCCATCTTTCCAAACTGCTCTTTGAGGGCCTGATATTCCAGATACCGAACCTTAGGACCTGTTTGTCCGGCAGTGATGCAAAACAAACGACGGCGAGCAATCAATCCGGCAGGATGTTTCTCCTGACGTCGATTTAATTCTTCATAAAGAAGTGTGGCTTTTTCAGGACCCTCACTCAAATGAGCAATTTCAGCAAGGCGAAGACGAGCCCAAGGGCCGTAGACTTTGTCGCCCGCTGCAAGGAGAAATTTTTCAAATGCTTTTTTAGCAATTGTGAGATCGCCTGCCCAAAATGCGTTCTCACCGCCACCAACAAGAAAATAGGGATTCTGCTGATACCATTCAACATCAGCAAAAGCTTCGGCAAACGCGTGAAAACGGCGGGCGTAATTCGGATAGCCCAGATCATCATAAATATTTGCAGTTTGTGCAAAGCCTATTGTTTTAAACGCAGGTGTTTCCGAGCTTAGAATGACCTTTGACGACTCCTTGAGGGCCATCAGCGGATCCTCAGCAATGAATTGTGCATTTACCTTGAGCATCTGAATGATCGTTTTGAGTTGATGTGGTGTGCGAGGCCACATCATAATCGGGTGAGTGCTCTTCACTCCGGGGGGAGTGGTGAAATTGAGTTCCTGATTCTTTTGTGTCACAAATCTCTTGTCGAGTCGGGCATAAACCTCTTCGAATTTCTGACTTGCCTCATAGACTCTCGTCCAGTTCTTAGACTTCACACTCAGCGATGCCACATTAAACAGAACCGGCAGAGACATTGTCCTTACAAAGCGAATCATATCCATCGAGCGAGGAGATAATTTTGGGGGCGCGAGCCGCGGCGGATAAATTCCGTCTTCTGAAAAGATCGCTGGCTCAGCAAGCGCAGATTTAAAGATTGTGTCATCAACCGTGTTGTCGATGTTGGTCAGATAAACTGAAAGTTCAGTGCCTCCTAAACTATCCCAGAATGAACCCTGTGCGGGCCCGTAGCGCGCCAAAGGCATTTTGAGTTCAGCTGCTGCCTGCAGATCAAGGAAGCCAGAAATAATTGCGACCGTTGTGCGTTCGAGTGTTCCGCGTGGGAGTGATTTTTTATCTTTTTGCAGCTTCTCACGAAGAGCAAGTGCTGCTTCAGTTCGCCCCAAAGTCCACAATCGAACCACTTCGTTGAGTGCGCGGACAAACTCAGAGTCTCCGTTAATATAGGGAACCTCGCGCAGGCGCAGCATCGGAACTTCGATGGTTAACTCAGGACGAGTGAAATGACGGGTTGGGCCGAGAGTCAGAGCCTTCATTCCCTGTTGATCGGCACTCCACCAACCTGGCGGCGCGATCAATGGGTCACGCATCGTCATCACGGCAGGCAATCCATAGCTGTCGTTGATTCGCTTGCGGAGCGCAGCATCTGCATAATCGGGTTGCTGCCTTAAACCAGGAAGATCGTCCAGCTTGAACAAACTCAAACGCAACCAATCACGCATGAGTAATTCATCCGCCGGTGAACGCTTTTTAATATTCAAGTTGTCAGGACGAGGAATTTCGGTGGGCTCAGGGGTGGGTTCGGGTGTAGGTTCGGGCGGCTTACTTGCAGCCGCAGACGCCACGAGAGTGACCAGCGCAGCAACCGAAATTGCAGCGAGGCCACTCTTGAATCGATTCACTGGTTGCGAGCTTTGCGAGATGCCCACTTGGTTGATCCATCACACTGGTTTTTGGCTGCCGTCACACCCCAGCTGATCAAGGTACCCACGTCGCGCGCAGCAACATCTTTTACCTTGAGCTTCCAGGTTCCACTCAGTTTCTCTACTCGCGAGTTTACCGCAATAGATTCATGAATGCCTGTGTCAGAACGACCGTCATTTTTGCTTGAACGACGTCCTTTGAGGGAGTTCGCATCCGGATAGACCCGTAATTCTTTGCCGTCTGGAGAAACAAGGCTCACACGCAAATCACGCACATAGGGATGATCAATGTCCAAACGCACGCTCAATGAGCTTGCTGACCCTTGGTCTTGGCTTTCAAGGGCCGATTCAATTCCCTTAGGATCGTTGTCTGGAATTGAGGCCTGCGACGACACCGTTCCTTGTTCAGCTTGTTCGACACGCCCCAGCTGCAATTCACGCGCCAGATCCGCAGTGCCCTGATCGCTTGAAGCTTTCAGAGACAGTCCAACTTTCTCACCGCACAATGCATTTTGTGCAACTTTGAAAACAACGGGCGATTTTGCCTCTGTGGTTTCTCCTGCATTCATATCCGAAAACGAAGTTGAGTTTTCGATAATTTGAACCAGGCTCGAAACACTGCTCAAGACACCTTGAATGTTTGTTGTCGACTTCACAGCTTTGTTTGCAAGCTTGAAATAGGCTTCAACCGTTTCGCCTGGTTCGATGTAGCCGTTACCGTTGCCAATTTGCTCTTGATACCGAACATCAGAATACTGAATTGCAAGGAATTCGAGTTTGGGTTTGAACCAACACAACGGACGCACACCCGCATTGTACCCGGCAGCGGTCATGCACGATTGGTTGGAAGCAGAAAGCTCTGCGTTCTGACTCGTCTGACCACCTGAGGAACTACGCCCTGGAATTTGATTTTTGTCGAAGGTCACAGGACAAAGTGCACCACTGAAATATGTATCAAGCCGGCACTGAGCTTCAGGGTGAGCTGTGTAGGTTGTTGCAACTTTGCGTTGATCAGGGGTATCGAAACGCGGCAAATTTGTGCTCGAACGCAGCGCGCCTAGGAGTGTCGCGAGACTATGACCTGCCGCCGCAGTGCGGTAACACAGATCTTGATCTTCAACCTTGCTCCATGCTGCATCGCACTTCTTCTTTTCAAAATCACCCACCAAAGTGCGGAATTGAGCATTTTCGTTTGTTTGGCCGCGCCAAATTTCACGTGCGCAAGACTGGGTTGCAAAATAGTCGGATTGCCCTTCAGAGGCTGCCCAATCGGTATCACCATAGAAAGGGAAGCCTGCCAAATGATGACCGAGCTCATGACAAACAACCATTGCAAAGCCATCTGGTGTCACTTCAGGACGGCGAGCCAAACCGCCATACATATTGATGATCCAGTTGTTACCGCTTTGTTGTGCGCTCGCATTCACCGTTGTATCGGTCCAAAGATTATTCGATGTGAGACGCGCACCGCGTGCCGTAACGATGGGCCGATACAAATTCATGATGTTGTTGATGATGGTGTTGAACTCTTGCTCGCTCATATTAGCAATAGAATTGATGTTGTCCTGCAGATGCAGACTGTTTGGCGGAAGTATGGAGCCATGCGCGCCATGTGCAAAAAAAGTTCCGGCAATCATGCAAGCAGAAATGCCCCATTGACGCCATCCTGCTGCATTCTTAACGCCGCTCCTAGCCCACTTCGTTGCCACCATCTTGTCATCCTCCTTGGGTGCTTGTGCACCTCGCAAGATGATAATCTGGCCAGCTGGTCGACCGTGTGTGACGTTTCCGTCACACACATCCAAAGTTTGACGATCTGCTAGGAGTTTGACGCGCTCTGTTCCGAAGTGGTCGATTCTTGAGGCGAGTTGGCAGCCTTTCCACTTTTAAAGACAAGCTGATTCACCTTGCGTGCGATGTCTTCGGGCGAGTCGCGTACAATCATTCTTGCGCCACTTAAAAATGTGATGGCTGTGTCAGGTAGCTTTTCAATCCACTGAATGTTGGTTTCATTGATGAATACAACAGCTCCATCGAGGCGGGTGACCTGGATCATTTTCAAACACCTCACTAAACATTGAACGAGTTTTCAATGACACTTTCTCAACTGCGCATGTTGATAAACTGCAATGGAATTTTGAGCTGTGACTGTTGAACTTTGAGAAGCGCAATAACTTCCTGAAGGTCATCAATTTTTTTGCCGGTGACGCGCACCTGTTTTTCCTGAATTTGCGCCTCAACCTTGAGTTTTGAATCTTTGATGGTTTTGATGACCAATTTCGCTTTGTCCTGCTCTAAACCCTGCTTTACTTTGAGGCTCTGCTTAAGCATCATGCCTCCCGCAGCCTCCCTTTTGCTCACTTCAACAGCACCTAGTTCAATACCTCTTTTTAGAAGCTTACTATTGATGATGTCGAGCATACTGTCGAGCCGGCTTTCAGCGTCAGCGTTGAGTTTAATTTCACAAGCAGCTTTGTCGAAACTCAAGTCAAACTTCGTCCCCTTAAAATCGTAACGGGATTGAATTTCTTTCTGCGCCTGATTGACTGCATTGTCGACTTCTTGAACATTGACTTCAGAGACGATGTCGAAGCTGGGCATGATGCCTCCTTTGCTCAATCACAAAATCTCACCAAGGGCCAAATTCAAAAAATGACAGAAGTAATTTCTAAAACAACTGATGGCCCAGAAAAATCCATCAGGCGTTATACTCTCCTTGCAGTCTTTCTGACAATCTTTCTCGACCTTGTTGGATTTGGCATGTTCATTCCCATCATGCCTTCCATTGCCCGTGAATTAAACGCCAGTAATTCACAAGCAGCCTATCTTTCTGCCCTCTTTTCTCTCGGAACCTTATTGGCGGTTATGGTACTCGGGCGAATCTCCGATTCAGTGGGCCGACGTAAAATCCTCATCTTCACAATCACCCTGTCTATCGCAGCTCAAGCAGCAACAGGATTTGCAACACAAATCGGCAGCTATGCAGTTCTTGCTTTCATTCGATTCATTGCAGGTGTGGCTGCCGGGAATATTTCGGTGGCTCAAGCTGCCATCGCCGACATCACCCCTATTCACGAACGCTCGCGTTCAATGGTTGTCATTGGCCTTGCTTTCGGTGCGGGGTTTGCTTTTGGACCAGCATTGGGTGCGGCAATCACACTTTTCTTTCCGGAAAATCCACTTTTCCCAATTGCAATGGCAGCGGTGATCATCAATGCCGTGAACCTTCTTCTCGTGATCTTCAAATTCAGAGAAACCCACCACCGCTTCGCACCGCAAGAGCTCGCATCTGTTGTCGCAGCCGCGCGCGTTGGCTCGGAGGAGGCCGGAGCACAACTCAGCACAAAAGCAGAAACCTTAAAGCTTCTCAAAAGGCCCTACTTCAAAACCATACTGCTGATGCAGTTCATTCAAGTCTTCGGATTCGTGGGGGTCGAAACCATTCTGCCACTCGCGCTCGCCGATGCTTTTACAATGAATCAATCATCCATTTACAAGGCATTCTTGTTTCTCGGTTGCGCTGTACTCATTCTCAATGGTGGCCTCTCCCGACCTCTCCTCAAGAAATTAGGTGAAACAAAAACCCTCAACATTGGCCAACTTTTTCTCACTCTCGGGGTGTTTCTCATTCCTTGGGTTGCACCCGATCGCAGCTCCCTTTACGCCGCATTGGCCTGCCTTTCGCTCGGAAGTGCACTTTCGAACCCAGCTTTAAGCGGTTTGGTGAGCAGACTCAGCCCCAACGATCGGCAAGGAATGGCTCTTGGCATGGCGCAAAGTTTATCTGCCGGAGCCCGAATCCTCGGACCAGCGTTCATGGGACTCCTCTATGAATTTCTCAATGGTGCGGCATCACTGTACATTTCCAGTGCGCTCTTGCTCATTGTAACGGTCATCGGTATGGCCGGACTCAGGGGACTGCCCCGCATGAATACCAGATTGCAATCCCAAGCGACCGGAGAATCCCCATGAGCTGGAAACTTCCCCTGAACCAAATTGGCAGCGGCACGACCTTCGTTTTAGGCAAACAAATTCAGAATTCACGTTTTCGTGAAATCGCACTCGATTTGAAGCAGCACGTTTGGCTTTCTGAAATTCTTAAGGAGCTCGAGTGCTCCCCCGACAACAGTCAATCTCATTTCAATCTGCAACTGAACGTAGAAAAACAAAGTGAAGCCTACCGAGTGAAGGCTCATTTGCAGATGATTCCCAAACTCGAGTGTGTGCGCAGCCTAACGCAGTTTCACAGTGAAGTTGAAACTGAGGCAGAAGCTCTGTTTTTTCGGGCTGAAGAAAACAAGGGGGGCGGCGAACACGAAATCAGTGAAAGCGAAATGGAATCATATGAGCATGATGGTGCGGGACTCGTTCTTTCAGATTTTGTCACCGACCTCATTTATACAAGCCTGCCAGATTTCCCTTTGTGCCAACCGCAATGCAGAGGCCTCTGCTCGGAGTGTGGCTGTAATTTGAACGACGCTCAGTCGTGCGGATTAGCTGAAGAAACATCAGCAACGTCCGATTGCCCAAACATCCACTTCTTTCAATGAATTATAAGCCCGTTGTGAGCGAGCGAGTGAAAACAAGTGCCATCGCGATTGCAATAATGCTCGACACCACGAGAACGGCAGTGGGGAGAGACCTCAAAAAAACGTCTTTCCCAAGAGAGTCACGCTGCTCGCGGTAGGAATCCCGCAACAAAAGCGACAATCCATCAACCCCGCCGAGCTTCCCTACGAGACTCTCTAAATATTGCGAACTCGTTGTTCGCATACGGTTCCAACTTTGGGATTGTTCGAAAACTTGTTGAATGGAAATTTGTGAGAGCACGAACTCAACAAGAAGGACGTCGCGCTTGCTTGCATCGAGATCACGACGCAACAACTGAGCAAACCTTTCAAATCCCAGCCACAAAACAAAACACTTCGAAAGCTGGCTGAAGCCGAGCGCTGCGCGAAGCTCTTCGCGGATCGCAGAATCAATTTGAGCCTTGAGAGTCTCTGATGGTTCCGACAGAGCACTCACGCACCCCAACCGAGCCAAAAGAAGAAATGAGTCTTCGAGTGAACTCGACGGAACAACAGACTCCGCTGCCATCGTGCCAACAGCAGACACCTCTCCCACGAGCTCAGGTGAATAAAGAGTCACCCTGGCCTCCCTCAGTAGGTTGTTTTACATCAGCTCCATTTCACTGAAGCTGGCAAAACCACCAAATTCGGGCATGTACTCAACGTCGTTTTTAGGGATGAGAATTTGTCGTTCACCAGTTCCGCCACGCTGATACGCAGCGAATCGCGGACAAGCCTTGAACGCAGAATCGTCGAATGGTGCGTATGTGCAAGCGGCTCCGCATGCAGATTTCACACCACAAACATCACTCAAAACCAGCTGGCCTTCCGAATCTACCACGCCCTGTTTAACGTGATACGGACAACGCTGTGCTTTCATCGCCTATCCTCCTTGATGGCAAAGTGGGCACCTGAGCAGTAAAACTGCTGCTGATATACAAACTTTTGTTGTGATTTACGCCTGCAGTAAACCACGCGCACTTTTGTGTGTCAACCCGCCGGCCAGTCAAGCTGCGAGTTTGAGTCAACTTTTCGCCACTTCGTCACATAACGTAACTGCGTCGTTTCTTAACAATGAAGACTTTTAGGCAAAGTGAATAAAAATTTTCGATCACCTCGCGGTGAGTTCGATCCGTTGCAACGAATGTGTCATCGCCTGCTTCACCACATGTGAGGCAGGCGACATTAAATTTTCACACCCATCTCATTGAGAGCGTTGCATGAATGAAACAAACACTTTGCAAAAGAATGTTGTTGAACAAATTATAATGAAACCTCTTCCAAAATCCTTTCCAGAAATTTTGCGGTATGCAGGTGAACCAGCACTGCTGGCCCGCAAGCGCGTTGCCCTCATTGGCTCTCGTCATCCAACATTCTATGGGCGTGAGCAGGCGGCCCACTTTGCGAAGGTACTTGCACAAAACGGAATCTGCGTGGTCTCGGGCGCAGCCATAGGAATTGATACCGTTGCCAACACCACAGCCTTCAACCACGGCTGCAGTGTTGCCGTACTAGGCAGTGGGTTGGCGGTTCCCTACCCCCGCTCCAATCGTTTTTTATTCGAGCACATGGCTCAGTCGAAAAATGGATTAATCCTGAGTGAGTTCGATGACTGGGAGGTCGCCGCGCGCTGGAATTTCCCCCGCCGCAACAGAGTGATCGCCGCCTTGGTTGACTTTGTTCTTGTCATTGAGGCGGCCGTTGCAAGTGGGTCAATGATCACGGCAACTTTGGCAGCAGATTTTGGGGTCGACGTCGGAGCTTTGCCCGGCCCAGTCAACAGTCCCACAAGTCAGGGAAGCAACCTACTCATCAAAGAAGGAGCCTTTTGTATCGAGAGACCAGAGGAAATCCTTGAAAGATTGGCTTTTTTGGGTCATCAGAGGGGCAACCTGATGGAGACCGCAAGGCATGCAGGGACAACAGACCCCAAGCAATCAACACTTCTTTTCTAAGCCACTGACCTTAGGAAAGTTGCAAATCAAGAATCGAGTGCTGCTCGCACCTTTGGCTGGTGTTTCCGACGTTCCATTCCGACGCATTTGTCAGGAACAGGGCGCGGGCCTCACATATGTAGAGATGCTTTCTTCAACAGCCATCCGCTACAAGAATCGTCGCACCTTTGAAATGATGGCCAGGCACCCGAGCGAACAACTCCTCGGAGTGCAAGTGACCGGGTCGTCAGCCGAAGACGTTGCTCACGCAATTGAACAGCTCGACGCTGCGGGCTTTGAAACCATCGACATCAACATGGGATGTCCCGTGAAGAAGGTCACCGGAGCTGGATGTGGAAGTGCGATTCTCAAAGATCCCGATCGTGTTCAAAGAACGGTTGAACTCGCACGTGCCAGTACTTCATTGCCGCTGAGCGCAAAAATCCGTCTTGGCTTCACCCGCGAAAATGTGAATGTTGCCGACACCACGAGCCGAATCACGCTTTCGGCCGCCGACATGGTCACCATCCATGGGCGCACGCGCTCTGAATCTTATTCAACTCCCGTTGATTGCGCCGGCGTCCGAGCAGGGATTCAATCTGCCCT
>CAIZJW010000295.1 GCA_903933385.1 uncultured Silvanigrella sp.
CCCATGCATTACTCACCCGTGCGCCACTGGTGTTACCACCCGTTTGACTTGCATGTGTTAGGCACGCCGCCAGCGTTCGTTCTGAGCCAGGATCAAACTCTTAAGTTTAATTTGGCTACATGATTATTTTAACGTTCATTGTCGTTTATTTGGTAAAACCACGCGTCCGTTACAAAATTCTCTGAGCATCACTGCCCAAATCTTTTTGTCGCTTCGCGCGGATCTTCCCGCACTCTGTGACTTCTTTCTTCTCTTTTCAAAGAACCTGCTCGTTGAGAGCCTCGGAGACTTACTCAAGCGGTATGAGCTTGTCAACGTAGATTGAATCTTTTTTTAATACCCTCATTTCAAGCTCTTGGATCGAGCAAATCTGACGATTCTGTGAGCACCTTCAATGATTCTCTCTAATGGCTGTGTCAGAGAACAACGAAAGTATCCTGGCTTACCAAAGCTACTTCCAGGCACAGCGAGCACTCCTGCCTCAACCAACTGCTCAGTAAAGCTATTGTCGTCGGGCATGGGAGAACGCGGAAAGACAAAGAAAGATGCCCTAGGACGCGTGCATTCCAAACCGCCTGTCTGAAGGATATCGACGAAAGCATCAACTCGCTTTTTATATTGCAATACATCTACTGATGCATCGAAAACCCGCGGAAGTAATCGCTGCATTAAAGCTGGAGCATTTACAAACCCCAGCGCACGTGCCGAATTGCGCAGAGCATTCAGAGTTTCAGGCCTTGCAAGTGCTGGCCCCCAAGCAAGGTAACCAATTCTCTCCCCAGCAAGCCCGAGATCTTTTGAATGAGAACGCACAAGCCACGCAGCTTCATAGATTTTGAGCACAGAAACCAATTCAGAGGGATTAAACAAAAGTCGCGCATAGGGCTCATCGGAAACCATGTGGACAACGCGCCCTGTCTCCTCTCGAAAACTTTTCAGTAACTTAGCAATTTCACAAATCAAGCTCTCTGGATAAAGCGCTCCTGAGGGATTATTTGGACTATTGATTATGAGTACACGTGTGCGCGGCGAAAGAGCCTGCTTGAGCTGATTGAGATCGGGAAAATGATTCTCATCTGAGCCTACAATGACAGGCACAGCACCCATATTTGTAACATAAGGCCGGTACTCAGAAAAAAATGGCGCTAATAAGATGACTTCATCACCGGGGTCGAGAAGAGTCCGAAGCAGAACCTGAAGCGCACCGGCAGCTCCGCACGTCAGAAAAACACTGTCGCGAGTGAGTGGAACTCCTTCACTCAATTCCAACCTGCGAGAAAGAAACTCGCGCACATCAGGATAACCGGCATTGTCCATGTAGCGATGCGCACCAGCAACATTTTCTTGAGCAAGCCTGACCAGCTCTGCTCGAACTTCATCTGGGGGCTCAAGATCAGGATTACCAAGAGAAAGATCGACTAAGTCGATATTTGGGTTCTCTTCGCGCAATTTCTGACCCAGAAGAAAAACCCGTCGAATTTCTGAACCCATCGACGAGAGAGTACGGCATGTGAACCCAACGATATCTTCATTACGAAATTTTTGGAACCCATTCTCATTCGAACTCATTGCTCTGTTTCTCCCATGGTCGGTGGTTCTTACTCCGAATGGCAGAAGAGGGAAAGTGCGGTTCTCAGTGCATTCAATCGGGGACAACAGTTCCGTCTTTGATTCGTACCGTGCGCCGGGCCAGCTCCATCACTCTAGGATCATGGGTCGCAAACAAAAAAGTGGTTGCGTGTTCACGGTTCAGATTCAGCATAAGTTCGAGTATTTGGTCACTTGTTTTTGAATCCAAATTCGCCGTGGGCTCATCGGCCAAAACCAACCGAGGCTGGGTGATAAGCGCACGCGCAATTGCAACACGCTGCCGCTGCCCTCCTGAAAGCTCATCGGGTTTGTGATGTATGAAACGCTCAAGCCCAACCTCTGCACAAACAGAACGAACTCTTTCTCGCAATTTCGCTCGGTCCTCGTGCTTTTCCCTCACAAGACAGGGGAATTCTATATTTTCGATGACATTCAAAACCGGAATGAGATTAAAATTCTGAAAAATAAAGCCAATTTTATAGTTACGAACTTCGGCAAGATCGTTGAAGTCCCGATTGGAAACATCAACACCATCAAGCAAATAGCGTCCTGATGTTGCTCGATCCAAACATCCGATGATGTTCAGCAAGGTTGTTTTTCCTGAACCAGATGGTCCCAAAACCACTGTAAATTCGCCCTCGGCAACGCTCAAGTCAACTCCACGCAATGCCTCAACAGTTGTTTTTCCAAGATGATAAATTTTCTTCAGGTCGCGTATCTCGATTATATTTTTTCTATCTTGCCGGATTTCACGCTGCTCGGTTGACTCCATTGATGTCATGACAGCACCTTTCAAAAGTATGATTTGATTTCAAGCCCGAGCCGAGACTTCGATGGGTTGAGCTCATTCGTGCGAACGTATCCAATACCTGGTATCTGAACCCCAGCTGTTCTCTGCAGGTTGTAATCAGACGATGCCGACACCGAGAGAGTCAGTGTTTGACTGGGAGTCCATTGAAGAATTGGCCCCTGAAAGCCCGAGTGATCATGGAGGTTGTGCGCTGATGCCCAGGAAAGAAAAATATCCTCATTGAATTTATAGCGCTGGTAATTCAAGTACAGGTTGTTGCGCATCAAGATCCGCTGCTCGGCGACTCCCTTTTGTGACTGTGAAGAACGGCTGACAGCCGTAAATTCCCGCTTCAAACGCGTCTGTAAATCAGCAACCGTATCGCCATCAGACTGATTCAAATATTCAATCACAAGTGCCGATTCATTTTCGAAATCATACCTAAGGCCAACCAAAGTCTTGAAAAATAATTTTTCAGATTTCAGCCTCGACTCGCCAAGTGGAAGCGGATTGCTTGAACCCCTCTGAAAAAGAATCTCAGCATGAGTTTCAAGTTGCTTGCTGAGCGAGGCTGCAATTTGCGACCACGACGCCCCCCCCTTCCAAGCAACCGGCTCTCCCTCTCTAAAACGGTCGCTATAAAACGCCATCAGATTGAGATCTGCTCCACCCAAGAGTCGGTACCATCTCGCGCCGAGCAAAAAATGGTTTTGATTTTGCCCATTCGAATCAGCAAAAACTCCAACCTCTTTCGGTAATGTGTTTTTATCCTCAACAACACCGGGCGCCACGAGCAGTGCGAAGGTCTGACTCTCTTGAACATATTCGCCTTGTAAAAGCCATGCGCCGCGGCGTTCGTAACTGGGATCGAGAGGGTTTTTTGAAGGGTTGAGAAGATCAGTAGGGTTGGCGGCAAAACCTGTTCCCCAAAGAATTCTCTTCTTACCAAAAACGTACTGAAATCCTTCCTGCGTTTCACCATTGAGATAAATTTCATTGAGCGACAGGCGATAAGCGGGATTCTCTGAATCCTCTCTTTGGTTTGTCTCAATACCCTGAGTCAGGAGATTTCTTCTTTTGAAGTTCCACGATCGGCGTGCAAAAATGTCAAGATCTGCTTGCAGACGAAGGCTATCTCGTAACTCTGATTTGCCAGTTAGATTAAAGTCGAGAAGCGCGGTTTGGGACGCTACTTCTTTTGCTGGAATCTTCTCATTTAAACGGGGTTGCACAAAATCGATTCGCAACAAACCCGACGTAATCCACATATTTGAACTTGAAGAGACAGAAGATGACGAATCATCAGCTAAAGCAAAAGTGCTGACAAAGGTCACTGTCATTGAAAAAAATGTTTTCGAAATACTCTTTATCTTCGGAACCAGCATAAACCGCTCTCCGTGAGTCTCGCTATTGAAGCGGTTCATTTGCCAAGGTCTGGCAACGTAAACCGCTGGTCAGGGGAAGACGCAAGAACATTCATTGTCTGTGTCAAAAGCTCAGTTGAGCGTTCTTTGATAAGTTCGTTTCGCATCACAACCTTTGCAGGCCGCTTATAGCCTTTTGAAAACTCCTTATGATCAGAGAATTCCGCAGAGCGAAGTAGTTTTCCACTCGTACCAAAATACTCACCCCTCAGCGGCATTGCGTCCGACTTGCGCATCCAAAGCTTGACAACATCATAAGACGTATTGGCATTCTTAGACTTTAGCTCGAGGAGATAGGCATCGGGTTTTTCTGATTTCCCGACCGCGGCTGAATAGTCGGCTTTGTAATTGACACGCAGCACATCTGCGTTGTTGAAATCTCCACCCTGGAAAGAATCTCGGTTCGCAATACGCGTGGCGCGCTTGAGGTTAGGCAGATAGACCCACGAATTGTCGCCCACCCTGAGAACTTCCTGACCAGCAACAGCAGCAGGGCCTTTGAACCAGATTCTAAATTTTTCAGATCCCTTTTTTAGAAATCTCATTTCATAGGTGCGAACCGTTCCATCCTCACGCCTCGCAGACATTTTAGCGGTCGATTCAAAGTTTTCAGGACCCATGATCGCATCGTACTTTTCCAGCAAAGAATCAGCGGTAGGTTCATCTGCAAACGCCTTTGGTACAGCAGATGTAAACGACATTAAAACCAAGAACAAAACAACTGAAAAACTCGAAATTCTCACAGTTTTTAACCTCACAACTAGGATGCTCGCAATGCATCAACTGGGTTCATATTTGAAGCTCGACGGGCAGGAAATATTCCTGCGAGGGCTGCACAAAAAACGGCCACAGTAAAAGCCGACAAAGTAAACACAATCTCAACAAATGGATAAAGCATGCCTTCGCTATATCCCTCCGAACCAAAAGGTATACCGACAAAACTAAGCACCACGACGATGAATATGCCAAGCAGGGTTCCAGCAAAAGCCCCAACAACGCCTACAAAGACAGACTCTGCGAAGAAAATAGTTTGGATTTGTCGCCGCTTGATTCCGACGGAAAGCATCGTGCCTATTTCTCGAGTTCTCTCGAACACTGCCATGGTCATAGTGTTGGCAATCACAAACAACACGAGAATGAAAAGAATGACGCTTACGATGCTAATCATAATCTTTTGACGAAAGAGCACGTCGCGTAAAAACGGCTGAACCTCGCTCCACGAACTCACTTCAAACTCAGGACCAAGTACTTTTTGTAAGTTCTGTTGAACCACAGCAAGACGATCGAGATCATCAATCGCAACTGCGATCTCGGTGACCTTTCCCTCGAGTCCAAGCAATGATTGCGCGACACTCAAGGGAAGAGTCACCGAGCGCTTTTCTTCAAGAGGAAGGAGCGATCTCGTCAAGCCCTTCACCTGAACGTCTACCGCATTTTGTCGCCCCTGCGGACTCGCCCCTGAGAGATTCAAAAATTCGCCTGGGACTCGATTGGGGTCAGAATCGGAGGCTTCAGTAAGCTGACCATTTGGGGCAACATTCAAACTGCGCGCCAATTCCTGGCCCACCATCACCTGACCAATGTCATTGGGCTCAAGCGGGCGACTACCATCGGTCAAGCTACCCAACCAACGTGGGCACACCAATTTTTCTCGTGCGACATCGACAGCGCTACCAAAGAATAAAGCTTGATTTCGTCCGTTCGAAACCAAACCGCGAAAAATAATTCTCCCGCCTGCAGCTTTAACCCCCGTCACGTTCTCAATTTTTGTGAGCAATGCTTCTGAATATTCAAAATTAAACTCCAAAGGATTGGAGGAAACATTGCTGAGATAACCAGTTTTGTGAATTTGCAGAGCTCCGATTTTTACATTGACTGCATTTTCAATCGAGAATCGGTAAAAAGCATTTGAAACACCGGTAATCACAAGTACAACCGCCAAACCTACCGCGATTGCAGAGAGTGTGAATAAGCTTCGGCGTCGATTTCGAAAAACATTGCGAATTGCAACTTGGAATAAAATATTCATACGGCAGCCAACGCCTCCACCGGCCGCATACGTGACGCTCGGTAGGCCGGCCAAAAACTCACAGCCGCAGCCCCGAGCGAGGTCAGCACGAATGACTGAATAATGAACGAAGGAGTGAGGAATGGATAAAGTACAAATTTTATTGATGAGCCAGGAGCAGGAATACGAATTCCGAAACGAGCTGCCACGGACACAATGATAAATCCGAGAAGTAGTCCCAAAAACGCACCTAAGGCACCAAGAAATGCGCCTTCCATTACGAACAGCGCAAGAATATTGCCTCGGCGAATGCCCAAAGCCATCATCGTCCCAATCTCGCGAACTCGCTCAAGGACATTCATAAACATTGAGTTCACAACCCCAAGCATAATTACCAACAAAAAAACAATGGTTATGAAGCCAAATACTTTATCTACGTTTTCCAAAAGGTCTTTGATGAAAGGCGCGACCTCATCCCACCTGCTCACCTCAAAAGAGGGACCTAAGAGTTGCGCGAGTTGTTGCTGAACCTTTGGAGCATTTTTCACATCATCCAACCGCACTAGGTATTCCGTAATTTGGCCGTCCATTTTGAGAATTTTCTGGATAGTATTCAAAGGTGCAAGTGCAAATCGCTTGTCTGTTGGTACAGCCGAGCCTAGCAACCCGACAACCTGCAGCGCCTCACCTGACAAAGCACCATCTTTGTCGGGCGTCAGAAGGACGGGCCATTCTTCCTTGGACTGAGATAAATTCTTTTCAACGCTTTCAATGCCGAGCGGGGCAGCGATGTCCGTATGAACAACCAAAGCCATGGAATTTGTGTCGCCGAAAAAACGGCCGGCAAGCAACCATTCATAGAGCTGCGGCATAACTTTTCTATCGAGCTTGGGGTCAACTGCATTCGCGGCAATAAATGTGGTTCTAGGCTCCGAATTTTGTAAACTTTCAACACCTGCCGAAATAGGCTCGGCAGCGGATAATGAACCACTAAACTGTAGACGCGGCGACACAGCCAAAACATGCGGAACGGACATTATTTTCTGCCGCATCTCTTCGGAATCAGAAAATGCGAGGTCAAGAGGATTGCTCAAGACATTCTTCAAGTACCCGCTCCGATGCACCTGCACCATCCCAGTTGTTCCGAACAGGGTTGATGCCAGCTGGGCCTGTTCAACTGAATTCACAAAACCGCGAATCAAACTGAGGGAACAAAGCCCGAAGACCACGGCGCCCAATGCCAAAAGGGTTCGCCGACGATTTCGGGATAAATTGCGAAAAGACATCAAAATTAGAGGAGACACCTTAAATTACCTCGAATCTCCGAAATAATGCCGGATGCTACGACAATCAAGTTACAATTCCAAACTTAAAAACCATCGAGTTGATCTTTGCCACTTCGATTGTTAGAAGAAGGTCTCCGATGATTACATCTCGGCGAGGTGCAAATGCTCATCCACTTGGCCAATGCATCAGCGCAACTGAAGCAATTGATGGCACGCTTTTCAGGTGTCCGTCTCGCGACTCCCGAAGATGCCGAACCTCTCGCTAAATTTATCAACGAGACAGCCATGTCTGCGGGTCACCTTCGAGTCGGTTTCACTCGCGGGAACGATTACTTTGCACTGCTCAGACTTCAAGCTGAAAAATTTGCGGCACTTGTTTGCGAAGATCAAGGGCGCATCGTTGGAGTTGGTGCTCTCACAGTCCGAACTTGCTATGTACGCGGACAGCCTGCAAGGCTAGGATATTTTCAAGACTTGCGTGTTTTACCTGCAGCACCTCACCGCACCCGGCAGAATTTTTATAACTGCTTTTCCGAGTTCGTGAAGTTATGCCCGCAACTCGAAGACTTTGATAACTGCTCTCTCTTCATTACAGCAATTCTTGATCAAAACACCCCAGCAAAGGCTTCCTTATCGAGGCAATCATTCCCACTCGAATACACTCGATTAACACACTACAATGCGCATCTGTGGCCCAAGATTCCGTTTGCCAAATTACTTGGTAAAACCGGAAGCTTAAACTCACCTAATTTCACCGAAATTTTAGAATTTTACCAAGATAATTTAGGTCGTTTTGCTTTCGATTTGACGATTGAAGATCTTCAAAGACTCAAGGAGCATGTGACTCCTGTTGTAATCAAAGAAAATAACCGAATTGTAGCATCCTGCCTGCTGGCGCAAACCGAAAATGAACGACAGCTGCGCGCAGAACAAGACCAGTTCAAAATCAAGCTTAATTCCTCTGGAACCTACATCACTGCCTTTCGTATTTCCAAGGCCATCCCCGCAGAGCAGAGCAAACTTGTTCGGCGCAAACTATTAACAAAGGCTCTGCTTGAGTCTTGTAAGTTACCGGGGCTTTTTACTGGATACATCGAGGCCGAAAACGAGCCTTCGAACCTAAACCTACTCCAGAGAATCACTAGCTACCAAATTCAAGGATCACTCTATCGCGTTTTTCATCCTGAACATGCCGCGCTGCCCGGCTTTTCAAAAGGCTTTCTGCGTCCATCGCATGTGCCATACTTCGATTGGATTTTTTCATGACAAAAGATCCTTTAGGAAAGATCTTTAGAGTAGAAAAAAAACTGGGACGAGGTGATTTATTCGAATTTATTTCATTCTTTCCGAATGGCACTCGAACTGTCCAGGTCTTTCAACATGAGTCCTTCGACGGTATGGGAGCTCTCCTAACCGAATCTAAAAAATGGACTGGCGCAAACATCACAGTTCCACTTTTTAACCTCAAAACGCATCTAAGCTTCATCCAGATACTAGAAGGGCTTCGAGGCCTGACAAAAGACATGACTCCATCAATAACGCGCTGGAATCATTTGAACAAAGGCGCTAAATATTCTCCTGAGCATTTGGCTTGGCGAGTTTTCTCTGCCGAGGCAACACAAAAAATATTGAGCGTGGCAAGGGAACAGAAAGTATCTCTAAACACGCTTTTACTTTACGTATTTAATTCGACAGTTGCCGATAATTTGCTCTCTCCTGAACAAAAAGACTGCCGCTGGCTGATTCCCGTCAACATGCGGCGCACAGAACCAGAAAGAGTCTTCACAGGAAATCGAACCAGCTCGGTCGGGCTTTGGTTCGAACGAGACGCTACCCTCTCAGACATCGAAAGCGAGTATCGTAAATCTCTGAATAAATGGCGCGCGCTTGCTGCAAATACACTTGCTAAAGCCTCGTCGTTTTTGAGTGAAAGAGTCCTGTATCGACTCGCCCGCCGCCGTGGCGAAAGCAACTTTTGGATAGGCTCCTTTACCAATTTAGGGGTTTGGTCGTTTCCCATGATCACTGATGGCCAAAATTGGCCCATCGCACTCTCGGTTTGTCCTCCCGCTGGGACTCCTTGCTTTCCAATCGGCGCAGGAATCGTGACCTGGCAGGGACACCTATCGGTGAGCCTGAGACTCAACGCAGGACTTATATCTGATAACCAAGCGCTGCCAGAAGATTTACTTGATGAACTTACAAATCGCTTGTCAGGCATGGTAAAATCATCACTTGAGACAATCCGTTCTTCACGGGCGGCCCACTAAATTGTGTACTTTTGGAAGCGATCATGAGCGAGAAAAAACGCATTCTAGAAGCTGTGCGTATGCGGATGCGCAGAGACGGCATGACATACGCGCAGTTGGCGAAGAAACTGTCCATCAGTGAAGTCAGTGTCAAACGCTATTTCTCGGAGGAACGTCTCTCACTGGATACTCTCGACGAGATTTGCAAAGCGCTCGGTGCGTCACTTGAAGAATTGCTCGCAGAATTGAAATCACTTGCCCATATTCAAATAGACACCTTTTCTCAGGAACAAGAACAGGCGCTTGCAGCTGACGAGTTCCTTTTTAATTTATTCTTTATGGTTGCGCGCAACTATTCTTTCGATGCGATCGAGACTCGTTTTTCAAAAAAATTGCCAACGGCGAAGGTCATCAAAGGCCTGAGAGAACTGGAAACCCTTCGGCTGATTGAGTATCGCTCCAACAAAGAGATACGAACTCTCGTGAGCGGTAATGCACAGATCAAACCAGGGGGAGCCCTTTGGAAGAAATACAGTGCTGTTAGTATTAAAGAATTCTTCGACAGCAGTTTTTCAAAATCAAATGAATACTTCAAGTTATCGATCGGTTACATCTCAGATGAAAATGCAAAACATCTGAAAAAGAAATTCGAGTTACTCGAAGATGAACTTAAAACAATGCTAGCAATTGAATCAGTGACCAATAAAAACAGCCGTAATAAGAAATTCTATTGGATTGCCAATAGCTTTCGCCCCATGGAATCGTCCGTTCTAGAAGTGATCGCTGAACGAAGCAAGTTTATCTAAGCTGAATTGAACTTGCGAGTATCAGATTTTGATACCAAACCAAATTCACCTACCGGATGCCCAACAGAATTGCTATTGACCGGTTGTCCAAGGGACAAACTGGTCTTTGCATTTTGAAAGAATGTCCCTCAGATTTAGATAGCTCTTTGTTGGGAGATCACGAAATGTTTACTCTGATTGGCCACGGACTTGTTGTTTTCTCAGAAATAACTAACGTTTTCTTAGGCGATGAGAAACTTCACTTCAAAAGCCTCTCATCTGAGCGGGATTTTGGAATTCTCCAACGTCGATTCGAGGAAGCCGACGGCATTTGTTTGCCAATCGACTACCTAAAACAGGGACGCTCATTTATCTGCTTCAACGACAAACTTGAGCCCCAAGGTGGTTTTGCACTCATTGACCAAGGGCCATTTCGAACGCTTGAGCAACTTCCTGAGAATGTACTCAAGCCAGTTGATACCGCGATGACCGAAATAACGGCTGTTTGTTTGCTTCCTGGCCACTCTTTACGAAGAACCCGGTACTGGTCATTTGTTGTCGGAAAAGCACTCTCCGGCCATTCGCATCAGATCGTGTACGCCGTCGACTCGAATAAAACTGCGCTCCGAGAGCGAGTTTTCAATCATATCAGAGCACATACCCTTTATGAGGGGCCTGTTAAAATGCTGGACGGAATGAACAGTGAATCGGTTGAGGCCGTTGAACTCACAACCAAGACACATCTCGCCAAAGGTTTTGTTAAACTCGCTCTTCACGAAGTAGGAAAACTTAAAACACTCGTTGCGGCGGATCGCTATAAAGTCGCAACAGCAAACAGCTAATGACATGCCGCTTGGCCGCAAGACGCATCAACTGAGCGAAGCACGAAATGACCTTGATCCCGCAGAAGAAAATGAATCAGAGCCATTAAAACTTTACTGTTTGCGGAAAAAAAACACTGCAGATGACAAAACCAGAACGGGCGTAGTCATTAAAAAAGAAATATTTCATCGCAGCCAAAGTCATTTTCAAAATCGCACAAGAATTCTCGAGCATTAAAAATAGTCAAGAACATTGTGTCGATGTCAATAAAACTAAACCTAAACGGCAAGTTAAGTTCTTTTCCAAAGTGTGAGTCAACTCACGACTTTCCGCAATCAGATCCGACAGAGTCAATCACTCGGTCGACCGAGTTTAAAAGTATCCTAAACTGATACCTAGCTGTCCAGAAATCTGCCTCGAAGCTCTGGTGTTGGTTCAAGGCACTGCGTCTGGACTCCAAACCAGCGATACCGGTGTTCTGCAATCCAATTGTAAAACCCATCACGCAAAAAACGCGGCAAAAGCATTGCCACCGTGCCCAAAGCATAGGGAAAACCCAGGTGTTTGAGTGTCAGCAAAACTGCTTCAGAGCAAAAGTGAACGCCGCGTTCGTCAATAAGCACAACCGACTTCGTGGGAATCGAGCCGACCCCAAAGTCTCTCAGAAGCGACTGCGCGAATTTGGATTGGAGCGATGCAAAGCGAAGCTTCTTTTTGTGATCGATGCGAATGAGTCCATTTACAGCCGAATGACAAAGGTTGCAGACTCCATCGAACAGGATGATCGGATTTTTCTGCTCCATGGGTCTGCCCCCTTCAGGACGCGACATTTTCGATTTATGAGATAGTTATCAGATTAGCATAACAGAGTATTTCGAGATTCTCCGTAAATTTCCGGAGCATTCATCTGCTCAAGCGCAGGGAAAACACGACCGATGACCCCACTCTCGCGTTGAACGGATATGTTTTTAGGAAGATGGAAAAAGTAAAAGGAATTTCGAACGCCACATCCTATTTCAAGTCGGTTCTGTTGCATGAGATGGGTCATGCCATCGGTATGCTTCACGAGCATGCGCAGACTCAGAGCAAGTGCTCCATCCCAAGCGAAACTGCAGCACTCCATATGAAAATCTGGGCAGATGCGGGAGTGAATGCGTCCAGTGCCAACGTAGTGAGCACAAGTTACGACCCCTATTCGATCATGAATTACTGCTACATCTTGGAACGCAATTCTGCCATTGCGGTGAGCTTTTCCAATAAAGACATTGTTACTGTGAACGCGCTGTATCCGAAACTCGTTGCACAGCAAGATCCATCGAGACCAAAGATTGGACAGCCGCAGGTCGGTCAAATCGGCACGGCATTGGGATATAATTGCACCAAGAATCAGTCCCAGTTTGACATCTGCAAGAAAAACGAAGGCGGAAATGCATGTTATCCGAAGTGGTGTGAATGCAAAGCGGAACATCGACTGCCTTGAGCGATTCATCACGACGAAAGAGTCCTGCGTCAGGCAGTGCCGTGAATTCCGATAGAACCCCATACTCCGGAATCTTTTCGTTTCTTGAACGACTCCACACGTCGATATGACTTTTTCTTTATTTTTGTTTCACCTGCTCAAATGAGCTTCATAATTTTATTGCTCGATCTGCATTCAGAATAAACCTCAAGAGTTCACCAGTCACAAGCGTCAGCAGATCGCCCACGAGATGAATTGCAGCTTCAGGATGCCAATCGTAGAATTACAGAGTCGCCAAGACACAGCGTGTGACAATTTCCTTTTTTGTAGCATCGGAGACAAGGAATGAAGGCTGATATGCCTATCTATGACACCAGGCCTTGGGAGGCTGCATACGGCAGTGCCATCGCCCGCGAACTACCTTTACCCCGGTATCGCAATCTCGCCGAGCTGGCCGCAAGTGCGTGCGAGCGCTACACCGAAAAGAAAGCGTTTACTGCTGTTGTTCCCAATGGAATGAATGGCTCGCTGACATATCGCCAAGTGGGCGAACTCTCTGATGCGTTCGCAGGTTATTTGCGCGAGGTGTGCAAGCTCCAGGCCGGTGATCGCGTTGCGGTTCAGTTACCCAACAGCTTGACATACCCGGTTGTCGCACTCGGCGTTTTCAAAGCGGGATGCGTCTTGGTCAATACCAATCCACTCTACACAGCCAGCGAAATGGTGCACCAATTCAACGATTCGGGTGCGAATGTTCTGGTGATTGTGGATATGTTTGCCGACAAACTCGCAGAAGTGATCCCGAAAACAAATATTCAGCGTGTTGTGCTAAGCGGTGTGTCGGAGATGTTTCCCGCTATTCCGAATGCCATCGTGCGTGGTGTGCAGAAAGTGTGGAGTCAGGTGTTGCCGCCTATTCCTCCGCTCTCGATTCCTGTTGAGCGCATCAAAACTGCCCTTGCATCTGGAAAAGCTCACCAAAGCAAGGCAATGGGCTATTGGAAAGATGTGCCCTCAAGTGCAGTTGCGGCCCTGCAATACACCGGCGGCACCACAGGAGTGAGCAAGGGGGCGATGCTCACACACGCTAATTTGATGTCAAATGTGGATATGGTTTTGGCGATGGGTAAGTCGCATCATGGTTCCGATGAATGCGTACTCACTGCATTGCCGCTTTATCATATCTTCGCATTTACAGCGAACTTGCTCTCTTTCTTCGAACTGGGCGGACACAATATTTTGATCCCAAGCCCACGCCCTGTTCAAAACTTGCAACGCGCAATTGAGAACTATCCCATCACGTGGATCACTGGCGTGAACACCTTGTTCAACGGACTCATGAACGAAGAATGGTTCACTGCCTTTCCACCAAAACACCTGAAGGCCGCCATTGCGGGCGGTACTGCGTTGCATCATGCCGTAGCCGAGCGCTGGCAAAAGATCACCGGCACGCGCATTGCCGAGGGTTTTGGCCTGACCGAATGTTCACCCGTTGTGACGTTCAACACTCTGGTTGGAAAAGTTAGGTCCGACAGCATCGGCGTACCGGTGCCCGGTACGGAAGTACGCTTGGTGAATGACGAGAACATGCCTGTGCCGCATGGCGAGCCGGGCGAACTCATCGTGCGTGGCCCACAGGTCATGAAGGGCTATTGGAATCGCCCCGAAGACACAGTGTCGATTTTGAAAGACGGCTGGCTCTATACCGGAGACGTGGCTGTGATGGATGCGGATGGCTATTTCAAGATTGTGGATCGCAAGAAGGATCTGGTTCTTGTGTCGGGCTTCAATGTCTATCCGAATGAAATCGAAGATGCCCTGGCCAAGATGGATGCAGTGCTTGAAGCAGCGGTGGTCGGTGTACCCGATGCCAATTCCGGCGAAGCTGTGCGCGCCTATATTGTAAAAAATCCGGAATTCGCAGGTGAGTTGACTAAAGATATGGTGGTCGCCCACTGCAAGAGTCTGCTCACCGATTACAAAATTCCAAAGTCTATCATCTTTCGCGATGAGCTGCCCAAATCGCCTATCGGCAAAATTCTGCGCAAAGACCTCAAGGCCGAAGTCAAGGCTGAGTTCAACAAGTAATAAGGAAACAAACCATGTTATCAGAAGCAGAAACCAAACTTTTGGGCATTATGATGATGGTCATCATGCTCGGTATGGGCGCAAGCCTCACGTTCCGAGATTTCCTGATTGCATTTAAGAAACCCAAAGGGGTTCTCGTAGGCTTGTTGTGCCAATACGGCATTATGCCTTTCTTGGGCTATTTGCTGGCCGTCTTGCTGGGAATGCCTCCTGCGCTCGCCGTTGGCGTCATCTTAATGGGCTGCATGCCGGGTGGAACGACGTCGAACATCTTTACTTACTTCAGCAAAGGTGCGCTCGCACTGTCGATCATGATGACCAGCGTTTCTACCCTGGTTGCAGTGGTTGCTGTGCCGTCGCTCATTGCATTTTATAGCAAATTGGCAGGTGTTTCAGGTGAGTTTGCGATCCCTGCAGCGAATGTGGCTCAGGTTCTTGTGGTGTTGCTGGTGCCTACTGTCATCGGCATGATTCTTCGTAAAACCAATCCGAACATTGGCGCAACAATTGAGCTGGTGGGTTCGATGCTTGGTGTGTTTGTGATTCTTTTCTTGATCGGATCGTGGGTGCCGCGCAATTACCAGTTGCTGATGACCACACCTTGGCCTGTGTTCTTTGCAGCCATTGGCCTTGGCTTGTTCGGCATGCTCCTCGGCTATTGGCTTGCGCGACTGCTGAAGCAGGACAACAATCGATCGCGCACCATAAGCCTAGAAACCGGCATTCAAAATGGCCCTCTGGCCGTGTTGATTGTTACGATCACCTTCAAGGGTGAACTGCAGCAGCAGGTGCTTTTGATTCCTGTGCTTTACAGTTTGTTCATTGTGCTCACGAGCTCGGTCATCACCTTGTGGTTTCGCAAGAACGCAACACGCGAAGCGTTGGCGCGTGATTCGGCAAAAGTGGGCGCGGCAGTCTCTGCTTGAAGAGTTCTTTGAGAGCTGATGAATTAAAGTTGAGCCGAAGCTTTAAAAAAAGGGAATGAGCACGTGAATTTGGCGCAGCAAATTTTTTTGGTCAGCAATGCATTTGTCATGCCGTTCTGGATTTCTTTGGTCTTGCTGCCGCGGTCGAAATTTACATCAAGAGTCTTCAACAATCCGCGCTTCAAGCCAATGCATATCTTTGCGCTGCTTTATGCCTTGATGGTTGTTCCAGCGATCATTCAATCGCCTCAAATTTTTTCAATGTTGGCGCAACCAACCCTTGAGGGTATTCAATCTCTGATGTCGACCCCCGAAGGTGCAGCAGCAGGATGGATTCACTACCTTTGTTTTGATCTTTTCGTTGGTTTCTCCGTTTGGAAGACAGCTCTCGAGCGGAACCAGAGCTTCAAATGGGTGAGCCCGATTTTATTTTTGGTCTTAATGTTTGGCCCACTCGGGTGGCTCATCTATGAATTGGTAAGTCTTTGGGCAAAATCTGCTAAATTTTCTTAGAATTCTTTTCTATTACGACCGATACTCTCGGCTATGCCGTGAGAATCAATCTCGACTCGGGATGGAATTGCTCTGGGACTTTGATTCACAAACGTGTGGTTCTCACGGCTGCCCATTGCAATATTGTTGTTGGAAACGAGGTCGAGTCGAAAGCTGGCAGTAAACTCACAACCGACAAGGTAAAGAAGGTGCTGTTCGAAAATTCGTTCCGCAACGGCAACGAAGGAGCTGGCGACTATTCCACATATTCGTCGGTCGACTTTTCTCTGATTTTGCTTGATCGTGGTGCTGTTTTTGTTTCTGACATTTTGATTAAGTCTAAAGTAACGCCGAGTGACACACCAATCTACCGATGGTTCGGATACAAAGGAATTTTCTGGTTTGAAAGGACTCCCTTCCTGGAATTTCATCCAATAAGGTGAACAGATTCCAAGTTTCTTCAGGGTAAAATGTCCAGTCGCGCCACCAGAAATTCAATAATATTGAAATATTCCAAATAATTAGATTATGAGAACATTTCTATTGAACGAGAACGGGTAAGCGACTACCTGCCAGGTTATGAGCTGAAACTCGCCCCTAACCAAGGAGTCCCCCTTGAAGAAAATAATTTCTGCGCTTTTAGTGTTTTTCTTTGTTCAAACACAATCGGTCGCTCGCGCGAGCCAGGGCAATCTGAATCAAAGCTTCAACCAAATGGCGCATGAAGTGAGCCAAGGTCAATTAACCGCGTCCGAAATTATCGCGAAAGCAAAAAATATTGTTACTGCCGCAAGAGAATCCGGAATCACCGAACAGGAATTCATCGCAAGTCTTTCAGAAAAAATGGCGCTCAACATGAGCCAAGAAGACATCAACGCTTCGGTTGATGAACTGCGGACCTACCGTTCAGAATTAAAAATCCAAGAGATCGCACAGAGCCTCGAAAACAATCAGAATGGCGATAAGGTATTCATGGTTCTGCTCACGTTCGCATTGCTGAGCTTACTGTGGGTTGGAATTTTCTTCATACTGGCCGGCCCCCACTATCCCGCGCGCTGAAAGCTGATTTTGATGATCAAGCTGCATCCTATAAAGGGAAAGAGAGCCATGATTTTCAGCGCAATCATTGCACTGTTTGCGCTGAGTTCATGTTTCTCTCTCTCGTCTTGTTCCGTAGCAGTTTCGAATCTCAAAACTATTTACAACCAAGACAACCGCTTGAATTTGAGCGATGCGACATCCGCAGTTCATCCGTACACCGCCTCCGTTGCCCTTCTAACCCGTGATTTTCGCATTCAGCAGAAGACCTCTGATGTTTTGAAAATTGCTGGAGTTCAATTGGGTGAGTTCTTCGGACTGTGTCAAGAAGAGCGCTTTCGGGAAGAAAAAATGCTTGGCGATTGCTCGGGCTTTCTGGTTTCTGACAAACTACTTATCACCGCTCGTCATTGCATTCGAAGCGAAAATGATTGCAAGGAGCGCAGGTTTGTCTTTAACAAAACTGATCCCAATGACGGTGTAATAAGTTCGAATGAACTCTATTCTTGCAAAAAGATCGTTTCAGCCCTCGAAAAAATTGATGGCGACCTTGCACTCGTTGAATTAGACAGACCAGTGCTCTCTCCCGTTGGAAGCTCTAGGTTTGTGATTGCCCCCAACGCACCAGCATCAGTACCCGATGAAAACCTTCAAATTCTTGGACATCCCTTCGGTATAAGTCAAAAAGCAGCCGAATTTGAAGGGGTGATATCCAGCACGAGTGCCCTTTTCTTTCGAGGGATGGCCGACGTCTCGGGAGGATCGTCTGGCTCGCCGCTCTTCAATCCTAAAACAGGCGAAGTGCATGGAGTGCTGGTGGGTGGCGAGAATGATTTTTTATGGGACGAGATGAATAGCTGCAGTCGAACTCGGGTGTGTACCGAGGGTTCCTGCCAAGGTGAAATATTCACCCGAGCCGACACAATAATTCAGCTCATGAATTTATAATTGAGTGAATGCGAAGAAAATAGAATCCTTCTTAAGGCACGAACTCAGCAATATCCATAAACCTATGCTGGCCTCGATTGTCTATCTCAAGAACCCTGTTTGCCAGTGAGCTGATAAAATCGATGTCGTGACTCACAAAAATCAAGGAGCCCTGAAAATCCTTCAGCGCATCATTGAGCGCAGTAATACTTTCGAGATCGAGGTGGTTGGTAGGTTCATCAAGAATCATGACGTTTGCTCCATCCATCATGAGTTTTGAAAACAACACGCGCGCCCTCTCCCCGCCGCTCAAAGCCTCAGTTTTTTTATCTTGCTCAGGACCACGGAACAACATTCTGCCCAAAAAGCCCCGCACATATTCATGAGGTTCATTGGGGGCAAAAGTTGTGAGCCATTCGAAAGGTGTCGTTCGTGGAGGCAGAGCTTCTTTGTGATCTTGAGGAAAATATCCTATCTGGGCGCTGACTCCCCAATTCAATTTTCCAGCATCTGGCTCCAGCTCGCCCACAAGCAATCTCAAAAGAGTTGTTTTTCCAACCCCGTTCGGACCAATAATTGCGAGGCGATCGCCCGGGTTTAAATACAAATGCAGATCTCGATAAAGCGTTTTGGCTTCCGTTTCACCCTCAAGTGGAGGAAACGTTTTGCTCAGCCCCTCAACTTGTAAAAGTTGCTTGCCAAGCTGTTTGTTCGGTTTGAACATGAATTTTGGATACATGCGCTTCGAAGGAACAATTTCCTCGACTTGTTTTTCAAGCTTTTCGAGCAGTTTTTGTCGGCTTGAAGCCTGACTGCTCTTACTGGCATTTGCACTGAAGCGAGCAACAAACGCTTCCAATTCGGTTTTTCGTTTTTCGAGCTTCATGTTCGAAAGTTCTTTTTGCTCGACTGCCAATTGGCTCGCCGCCATGAAGTATTCGTAGTCACCCGTGTAGAAATTTATTGTATTGCGATCGATGTCGGCAATATGTGTGCAAGTGGAATTCAAAAAGTGACGATCGTGCGAAACAATGAGAGTGATGCCTTGACGCAATTTAATGGTGTTCTCTAACCACCGAATGCTGTGAACATCGAGGTTGTTTGTGGGCTCGTCGAGCAGAAGAATGTCGGGCTTTGGAAAGAGGCATTGCGCGAGAAGGACCCGCACCTTGTAACCACCGGCAAGCGTTTTCATCTTGTCGTTGTGTTGCGATGTCGCAATTCCTAGTCCCTCAAGCAACTGCGCAGCCACAACGTCCGCATCGTATCCGTCGTTTTCAGCCACAACCATCTCCAGTTCGCCAAGCCGATCGTTTTCGGCATCGGTGAACGTTCCTCGATTGTAGATTTCTTCCTTTTCCTGCATGGCATCCCAAAGAGGCCTATTGCCCATGATGACGGTGCCAATGATAGTTTGTTCATCGTATTCAAAGTGGTCTTGCTTGAGGAATCCAAGACGGAGGTCTTTTCCGAATCCCACATCACCCATATCGGGTTCGAGAATTCCTGCGATTATTTTCAACAATGTCGATTTTCCCGCACCATTGGCTCCAATGATGCCGTAGGTACATCCCATGTTGAAGCGGGCGTTAATGCTTTCAAAAAGTATTTTTGCGCCAAAGCGCATCGTCAGATTATTCAAAGTAATCATGTGTTGTCCCGGGAATGCAAAACAGACGGACCTGGCCGCAATTATCTTTGGGACGTTACATCAACTTATAGAGAAAACAAAAAAATTACCGCAGAAACGAAAGCTTCTGCGGTAACCAAGACCAAGCAGGTCAACACAACTGCAACATCAACAGGCAAAATCAGCAAAATACAACAACAGCAACCACAACAATAGGATGTACAGCAATAACCTGAAGTCTACCCTTCTTGTCGGCGATCCTCATCGATGAACTTTGACTTTTAAGTTCAAGTTAAAGTTGTTCAAAATAATTTGCATCTTAAAAACAGATGGTTTCACAAGTCAGCCAAGCAAAGAATGCTGACTGAAAAACAATTGTCAGCACCTTTCCGGCTCGACAACGTGCTGCCAAAGTTGCATTGGGAGGTACGGACCATGACAACCGCCCTTCTTCCTGCCCTCATTTTGATCAATTTGAGCCAAAATACTCTCAGCTATCTCGAATTCAACCAAACCATTCGCAGCTGGAACATTGGAACTGCCCGTCCGGGAAAAGTCACCCCTACCGGATGGTTTGAAGTCTTGGAAAAAGAACTTTGCCCGCCATTTTTTGGACCGAGCGGGCACCCTACTTTTATTCCAGGATGCGCCCCGACGAACCCGTTTGGAGAAAAGATCCTTTGGTTCATTGGTCACAGCTTCGGAATTCATGGAACCAATCAGCCCTGGCTCATTGATTCTTCAACGTCCGCCAACGAACGCCGCATTTCTGGGGGGTGTGTGCGAAACGCTCCCGAGAACATTGACTGGCTCTATGAAAAAGCCTCAGTTGGCATGCCAATTTTAATCAAGTGGTAAAAAAAGCGGGCCAGCATCCTGCCGGCCCGCCCATGTGGAAGGAGATAAACTTGGATACGAGCCCCAGCACGGTGGCCAGGGCCAGCTTCGCTTAGCCAAGCAAGCGAAGCGCCGCCTGAGGCGACTGGTTGGCCTGAGAGAGAACCGCAACACCAGCCTGTTTGAGGATGTTGGACTGCGTAAGTTTCGCAGACTCATCCGCAAAGTCGGTATCACGAATACGGCTGTTGGCAGCCGCGAAGTTCTCTGTCTGCACCGAGAGAGTGCTGATCGTCGAGCCGAGGCGGCTTTGAATCGATCCTAAGTAGGAGCGATATTCAGCAACCTTTTGGATTGCGTTATCAAGAGTCCCAATGGACTGCTGAGCGCTTTCCTTGCTGTCGACCCGTGTGCCACCATCTTCAGTGCTACGGCCGAGGTTCAGACCATTTGAGTCAGTGTTGGTGTTGAGATTTTGCAAATCAATCCGAATCACGTTGACTGGGTTGTTTTGACTCTTCTCATCAACATTCTGGAAATAGTCTTTACCTACCTGGATCTCCAATGGATACGGATTGCTCCGATTCACAAGAGATGAATCAAGCGATTCCTGGTTTCCAACGAGAAGACGTGTTCCGTTGTACTCGGTCGCGTTGGTAATACGGTCGATTTCGTCCTTGAGTGCTGTATATTCCTTATTCAGGAATCCACGCTCTGTATTACCAATCGTATCCGAGCTCGACTGAACCGCGATTTCACGCAAGCGACTCAGGATGCTTCCTACTTCATTCAAGCCACCTTCAGCGGTTTGAACCAATGACACACCATCGCTGGCGTTACGCTTCGCCATATTCAAACCACGGATGTCGGCCTTCAACTTTTCAGAGATGGCCAAACCAGCTGCGTCATCGGCAGCTTTGTTGATCCGGTAGCCCGAAGCCAAGCGTTCCATCGACTGATTGTTAGTGTCAGTCGAAGTCAAAAGGTTTCTCTGCGCAGTCAGCGCCTGAATGTTGGTTTGTATCCGCAAACCCATACGGCATTCCTCCTAAAATCACGGCAGGCACTTCCAATGTGCTCAAACCGTCGGGTCGTCCTGACCCTGTGACGTAAAAAAACTCCACATTCAATCAACTGAGCAACTGCACGATGTCTTATTCAACGTGCAAAGCGTTTGGTGCGATTTCCTTCACCCCAACCGCGAAAGGTTGATTGACTTTCTGGTAAGGGGATCGGAGCATATGGCCTTGGCATCAACGCGTAATAATTGCAGGGGGAGTAGCCCCGTTGACGGTTCGACCAAATTTTGGCCCAAAACCAAAATTGAGCGGACCCAATGACCATGGATGGAGCAATTGAATCAATGACTTCTCAGCCCAAAAGCCAAATCGGGCAGCACAGACCTAACAAAGGTCAGCTCTTCAAATTGAGTCAATATCTTTACGTTATCGAAGGGCGTTCCTTCACGATTCAGGTTCAAGAGTCTCCGCGAGGAGTCTTGACCGCCCATGCCGAGAGCACATCTGATCCACACGAGGCGATTCGGCCCATCAGTGGCTCTGATCTCAAAGAAGTCTTACAATCACTGACCAACGATATTGATCAAAAGGTGAGCAAATGGTGATATCAGCAATTGACAGAGTATTAAAAGATCCAAATCTACTCAGTCAAATGGGACGCATAGGCTTAGTCACGAATCAAGCGTGCACTACTCAGGGTTTCATCCCAACTGTTGAAGTCGTCGTGGCTGCTATTGATAAATGCAAAGGTTCAACACTGACATGTGTTTTTGGGCCTCAGCACGGATACGGCCAAACAGAGCAAGACAACATGATTGAGACTCCTGATAGCACTATTAACCTCAATCATGGAAAATCAATTCCGCTTTTTAGTCTGTATTCGAAAACCCGCATCCCAACCCCCGAGCAGCTAAAAGACGTGGACACTCTTTTAATTGACCTGCAAGACGTCGGGTGTCGCGTCTATACATACATGCTCACGCTTGCTGGCTGCATGCGGGCGGCGCAAAAGGCTCAAAAACGAATTGTAGTGCTCGACAGACCTAATCCACTTGGCCTCAGTCGTCGTCGAAGCCCAGGCGCATTTACCCAAGGCAACACTCTCGACATGCGCTGGGAAAGCTTTGTGGGTTGGTACTCAATCCCCATGAGACACGGACTCAGCATGGGCGAACTTGGCAGGTTATTTCATGCCTCTGACAAACTCACAATCAAATATGACGTCATCACGGTCGATGGCCTCAAGCGCAGCACGTCACTAAATGATCTCTCAGCTCGACGATGGACGCTCCCGAGCCCCAATCTACCCACTTGGGAAACAACCTTCTGTTTCCCAGCTTTCGTCGCGCTCGAAACAACACACATAAGCGAAGGACGAGGTACCACTCTGCCCTTTCAAACAATTGGAGCCCCAGAACTCCCCGCAAGTCGCATTCTCGATATATTTAGAACATGGAATAGCGAAGCGCCGGAGTCCCTCCGTTTTGAAGGGTTGAAATTTCGCCTCCACGAATTTCGTCCAACATTCAACAAACATCAGGGATCGCTCTGCAAGGGATTCCAGATACACGTCGATCAACCACAGGGCTGCCACACATTTGCGCTTGGTGCTCTGTTTCTTGCAGCAGCCGCGAGCGAATATCAAACCTTCCAATGGAAGGGACCTGGCTACGAGTATAATCTTGTAGATCCTCCAGTGCATCTGGTTCTGGGTGATAGCCGTTGGAAGGAGTTTTTTGAAACCATCAAAGGACGCAGCTGGAACAAATCAATTCAGAACGACCTCATCGAAATGCTTGAATGGTCAGAAAACGATGCAAAAGCATTTGAAGAAATGAACAGTTGCCATCATCTGTATCCGGAAGAGTAAGGACACATCATCCATGTATTCCCACAAACGCTCTTTCACAGGCCAATCAACTCGCTCCCTTTCAACTCTCTTTGATTTGCCACTTATTATCGTCGGATCAATTTTCACGGGATTATTTTCATTAACGCACTCAATCTCTACGTTCTACAAACTAGAATCACACATAAGAGCCTGGCCAGATGCGTTAAAAAAATTGCCCCAGACGATGCTTGCTGAAGCAGTCAAACAGAATGCCGCCATGGCAGATCTCAATCTCATTGTATCAACTTGGATTGGAATGTTGATTCCCTTGATTCTGATCGCCATTGCAGTTCGCTGGACTCTTGGGTCACTCCGAGTTGCGGTGCAAAGATCCGTCACACTTTGCTACCTCTTAGCTTTTTACTTTTGCAGCTTTATGACTGTTGCCTTGCACAATCCTGAGTGGACTCCAGGCAACGTTCTTGTCAATTTGCTGCAGCCCCTCGGCGAAGGCTTTTTTGAAAGTCTACGAGCTATTCTTTGCATAAGCCTTGCTGGATCATGCCTCTTTACACTCGCAAGAAATGCAACCTCAAAATTTAATCGAGCAATACGCATGACGGCCGCCGGTTTGTGTTTTGTGGCGCTCTTATCAGTCGATTATTTAAAATCAAAAAAAACCCGCTCTGTGCATGAAAGCTTTTTAAAAGCCCCTAGCTCGGTTAAATTTATATTTATTCTGCCTGGACTCACACCAGCTGACGTACCCAATGCATTATCCGATGGAAAACTTTCAGCCCTCAAAGAACAGCTCACATCGTTCCAGGAAGTGCATCCAAGTACTCCAAGCTTGTTGGGACAATTTGTCACAAGCTTTCTCGGAATCGATCCAGTTTCTCATGGAATTCGTCACGATTTCTCAGACGATGAAATCGTGGCAAATGTTCGCCAAGATCTCATGGCGAAAGCTCAACCAATCAATTCTGACGTGTACGCAAGCGCAATTGGCGGTCCAACTCCAATGGCGTCCCTTTTCGACGATGCAGTACCTGGCTCTCGGTGCGGGCAAAGCTTAAAACAACTTGCGCGTCTGGGGCACTTTCAAGCTTCC